>NZ_JAZRHE010000023.1:0-18896 GCF_045644645.1 Methanobrevibacter sp. | reverse complement strand
ATAATCATTTTTTTTAGTTTTAGTGCATTATTAAATATTTTAAAACTTCGATATTGAAATCGTTGTGAAATATTTAAATATAATTAATTACCAAAATAATAAACAAGCTCAGAGTAATTTCTTTGAGTTTTTAAAAAAATATGTAATGAACGGTTATTGGGATAAAATATTTTTTCAGGGCATTGGCTTAAAATTACATACGATGGGCAAATAATTTTACAGTCAAATGGGGAAATAAACTATTTACACCACTCTTAACTGATAATGATTGTTTATTGAAATATTATCAGTATCTTGTATAATATTTCTTATAACTGTTTATTATAAAAAAATTGGAGATTATAAAATGGTTGAAATGAAATATGTTCCAACTACTTGTCCATATTGTGGTACTGGATGCGGTTTCAATTTAGTTACTGTTGATGGACATTTAGTAGGCACAGAACCATGGAAGAGAAACCCTGTTAATGAGGGTAAATTGTGTCCTAAAGGAAACTTTTCTTATGAATTCGTTGAAAGAGACGACAGATTAAGAGCACCTTTAATAAAAGAAAATGGAGAATTTAGAGAAGCTACTTGGGAAGAAGCTTTAGAGTTAATTACTGAAAAATTCAGCCAATATCGTGATGACGATCCAGACAAAGTAGCATTTTTATCTTCTGCAAGATGTACCAACGAAGAAAACTACCTAGTTCAAAAAATTGCTAGACAAGTTATCGGTACTCAAAATGTAGACCACTGTGCAAGATTATGTCACGGACCTACAGTTGCAGGACTTGCTAAAACATTTGGATCAGGAGCTATGACCAACTCTATCAAAGATATTGCTCAATCTGACTGTGTTTTCATTATTGGTTCTAATACATTAGAACAACACCCGTTAATTGGTAGACGTGTTTTAAACGCAAAAGAAAATGGAGCAAAAATCATTGTAGCTGACCCAAGATTTAACCATACTGCCAAACAAGCAGATATCTACTTACCATTAGTATCCGGTTCCAATATCGCTTTATTAAACACCATGATGAATGTCATCATTGAAGAAGGTTTAATCGATAAAGAATTTATTGAGAACAGAACAACCGGATTTGAAGAAGTGAAAAAAGTTGTTGAAAGTTATACCCCTGAAAATACCGAAGAGATTACAGGCGTTCCTGCAGAATTAGTAAGAGAAGCAGCTAGAGCCTATGGAAATGCTAATGCAGCTTCATTAATATATTCAATGGGAATCACTCAATTCTCAACTGGTACAAACAACGTAATGTCAACAGCTAACCTTGCTATGATGACCGGTAACTTAGGTAGACCAGGTACTGGTGTAAACCCATTAAGAGGTCAAAACAACGTACAAGGCGCATGTGATATGGGTGCTATGCCTATGTCATACCCAGGTTATCAATCTGTTGTTGATGAAAATAATGGTAAAAAATTCGCTGAAGCATGGAATATGGATGAACTAAAACCTGAAGTTGGATATACCGTAGTTGAGTTAATGAACGCTGCTCACGAAGGTAAAATTAATGCATTATTCATTTTAGGTGAAAATCCAATGTTATCTGATCCAGACATACAACACGTAAAAGAATCAATTGAAACAATTGACTTCGTTGTTGTTCAGGATATGTTCTTGACTGAAACCGCCGAATTAGCGGATGTTGTATTGCCAGGTACATCCTGGGCGGAAAAAGATGGAACTTTCACAAGCACTGAAAGAAGGGTGCAATACATCAGAAAAGCAATCGAACCATTAGAAGGAGTAAGACCTGACTGGGAAATTCTTTGTGATATTGCAACACGTTTAGGTTCTTCTGAATTCGGATTTAAGTCACCTCAAGAAGTTTTCGAAGAAATTAGAACTGTAACTCCACAATATGCTGGAATGAACAAAGAAAGATTAGATACCCCAGAAGCATTGCATTGGCCTTGCCCTAGTGAGGACCATCCGGGCACACCTATTTTACACGGTGAAAAATTCTCAACTGCTGATGGTTTAGGAATTTTCTTCCCAATTGAATATCAAGCACCAGGAGAAGAACCTGATGACGAATATCCATTAATATTAACTACCGGAAGATTATTATTCCACTGGCACACTGGTACTATGACAAGACGTTCTAAAACTTTAGATAACGAAGTACCTACCGGTTTTGTTGAAATTAACCCAGAAGATGCAGAAGAAATAGGAATAATTAATGATGAATTTGTAAAAGTTGCTACTAGAAGAGGAGAAATTGAAATTGCAGCAAGAATTACTGAAGATATCAAAAAAGGAGTAATTTTCATACCATTCCACTTTGTAGAATGTGCTGCTAACGTGCTAACTTCTTCTGAAAATTTAGATCCTATCGCTAAAATGCCAGAATTTAAAGTTTCTGCAGCTTCAGTAAAAAAAATGGAGTAGATTCATATGTCTGTTAAAGTAAACGATCAATATTATGCATATTCTTCCGACGAAACAATCAAAGAACAAGGAGAATACGGCGGAGTAGTAACTACAATAATGAAAAATCTTTTAGAAACAGGTGCTGTCGATGCAATTTTAGCTGTTGAAGAAGGTTTTGACCTTTATGATGGAGTCCCAACTTTAATTACCAAACCTGAAGACGTTATTAAATCTGCGGGTTCAATCCACTGTGGTACTTTAAACCTGGCCAAACCATTATATAAATATTTAAACGGAGCTAGAGATTTAAAAATTGCAGTCACATGTAAACCATGTGATGCAATGACCATTAGGGAATTAATCAGAAAAGGAAAAATCAACGGGGAAAACGTACTTTTAATTGGTGTAAATTGTGGAGGTACAATGCCACCAGTTCCAACAATGGATATGATTAGAGATGTGTACGAATTAGACCCTAAAGACGTCATCAAGGAAGAAATCTCAAAAGGAAAACTCATCATGGAAACAGCTGATGGTGAAAAAGGTTTCAAAATCGACGAATTAGAAGAAAAAGGTATGGGTAGAAGAGAAAACTGTCAACGTTGTGATTTAAAAATCCCAACTAATGCAGATTTAGCTTTAGGTAACTGGGGAGTTATCGGTCCTTTAGCAGGTAAAGCTACTTTTGTAGAAGTTTGCTCAGAAAAAGGTGCTGAAATATTAGACAAAGTTATTGAAAATGGTTTGATTGTTACTGAAGAACCTATTGAAAAAGGTGTAAAAATCAGAGAAAACGTCAACAATTTCATGCTTAAAGAGTCTTTATCACAAAAAGAAACAGATTATGCCGGCACAACCGGTGATATATTAGATGTTCTTAACAAATACAAAGAAGATCTCTCCAAATGTATCAAATGTTACGGTTGTCGTGAAGCATGCCCATTATGTTTCTGTGAAGACTGTTGTCTTGAAGCTGAAGGCCCTGAATGGGTATATGGAGGACATCTTCCTGCAGCACCATTCTTCCACTTAACACGTATGGTACACATGGCAGATGCATGTACCAACTGCGGACAATGTTCTGAAGTATGTCCTGTAGAAATTCCAGTATCCAAAATTTGGAGTACTGTAAACAACAAGGTAAGAGACATCTACGGATATATTCCAGGAAGAAGCGGTGATGTGCCACTTCCATTCACTGACCACCCGTTTTAAAGAGTAAATAAGTCTTTCTTATTATACTCTTTTTTATTTTTTAAACAAACTTGAATACAAAACTAAAAATATGTAGATAATATAAATATATACTCATATTAATATACTAAATGTAGAATGATGTCACTCAATGGAATAGGTGTGGCTGATGACATCTACTTGATAGTAAACCTAATACTCTAAATAGAATGAATCCTAGTTTACTTATAAAGAAAAGATTAATTCAGAAGGTGATTATATGGTAAATGTCTACGCATTTCCAGGATACCAAATCGTAAATGGAAGTAATTCTATTATATTAAATAGAATGAAATTCCAATTGTTACAGTCCATTTTAGATACTGGTTCTTTAACTGCTGTTGCCAAAGAACTTAACGTTTCATACGGGACTGTTTTAAATTATATTGATCAAATTGAATCCGGCCTAAATATCAAAATTATCAATACAAAAAAAGGCGGAAAAGGGGGAGGCGGAGGAACAACACTTACAGAAGAAGGACTCTCCATTTTAATGAAGTGTAAAAAAATTAATGCAAATGCTGAACTTCACAACGAAATTAATGAATTACACGCCGAAGTTATAAATATTGATGAAGAAAAAGGCATGATGACCCTCAAAACCAATCAACTTAAAATAGATGTACCATTACAAACAAATTACTCAACTGGTGACAAAACCGTAGCTTTAATCAATTGTGGCAATATCGTTTTAATGTTAGAGCCTCAAATTTCAAGCATATGTAACATATTTAAGGGCAAAGTTGTAGAAATGAAACTCAAAAATGAAATTATCAAAGTCACAGTTGATGTTGAAGGAGTTATTTTACGTTGTGACATTACCATTTCCTCTGGAAGAAAATTAAACCTCTATATAGGCAGTGACGTCTATGTTGGAGTTAAAGCAACATCAATAGGATTATTAAAAGTGTAGTTTTAGAGATTAGTTTTATTTGATAAAAAAGAACATATTATAAGTATTAATTCCTCAATTACACATGCCACATGAGTATCAGAATACTCATTTCATCATCATTATTAAAAAAAAGAGGATGTGACACGAAGTCACTATTTTTTTAATTTTATTTTGCTTATTTTTCCTTTAATTTTATATACTATGAAGTACAATCTTTTATTATAGAGATTAATCTTTATGGTTGTTTTATTTATGGTTTTGAAAGATGATAATATTAATCAGACTATGTTGGTCCCTATGGACTTGCGAAACTTGATTCCTGAAGATCATCCTTGCTATTTTATTAAAAATGTGGTTGATTTAGTTGATTGTTCGAAAGCGAACCAGGAATTTCGTGGAACTCCTGGCGAATTTGCTTATCCTCGAGAATTATTGCTCAGGCTCATTTTAATGAGTGTTTTCGATGGTGGATTGTCTTCAAGGGAAATAGAAAGAAAAACACGAACTGACATTGCATATATGTATCTTGCAGCGATGGAGAAACCATCATATCGAACAATAGCAAGATTTAAAGTCGAATACTCTGATTTAATTGACGATGCATTTAAAACAACCATTAAAATTGCAAAAGATAATGATTTAATCAAAATCCATCATCTGAGCTTGGATGGAACTAAAATCAAAGCAAAAACATCAATTAATAAATTAACTGATGAAAATCAAATCAAAATCATGAAAGAACACTTGAAAAAAAGTATTGAATTAGATCATGAAGAAGATGAAGAATTGGGCGATGAATCTGGAAACAGTGTTCCAGAATCATTAACTGACAAAGAAAAATTCAAAGAAACAGTAAAAGAAATAGAAGAATCATCTAAAAGTAATAGAAACAAAGATAAACTTCGTTCTTCAAGTTTAAATCTTTTAAAACAATCAAAAGAAAATCCTGAAGATGTTTTAAAAAAACTCAATGAACTCGAAGAAAAAGTAAAAGAATCACCAAAAGACGTAATCAGCATCAATGACCCTGATGCACGCTTGATGAAGAATAAAAAAGGCAAATGGGAATGGGATTACAATGCACAAATCATTGTAGACGAATACAAAGGAATAATACTCACATCATACGTCACACAAAATTCAACAGACCATTTCGAACTAATTCCATCAATAGAACAATTAGAAACCAATTTAGAAGAAATATATGATGAAATGCCTTCCAATTTCCAATTCAGTGCTGATAATGGATATTCCACAGATCAAAACACAACATATCTCGAAGAAAAAGGGATAGATGGTTACATATCCACCAGAAAACTCTCAAGAAAAGAAAAGAAATATAATCTATGGGAAAAACCTTTCCAAAAAGATAATTTCGACTATGATGCAGAAATTGAAACCTATATTTGTCCTTTGGGAGAAATTTTATATCGAAGAAGAACATATGAATACAAAAACAAACAAAGAACAAGTTATTGGACAAATGAATGTAAAAACTGCATCATGAAAGAATATTGATGCCAAAAAGACAATTACAGAATAATTCAAGACTATGGAAACCCTTCCAAAATCAGAATGCAACGGAAAATGGAAACTGACTGGGCGCAAAAAATCTACAAAAAACGATCAAAAACAGCAGAATTACCATTTGCACACATAAAACAAAACATGAAACTACACGAATTCACCACAACAGGCCTTAAAAATACAAATACTGAATTCAAACTATACACAATCGGACACAACCTAAAAAGAATATACAACGAAATAAACAGAAAAAACAACTAAAAATAAGAAAAATTACAAAAAAATCAAAAACACAAAATTCGATTAAAAATTTTGCGTCACATCCTCAAAAATAAAAAAAAAGGGATAATTGAGTTATTCTTCATTGCTAATTTCAATTTTAACATTCTTTATCTCTTCAAAATCCCCAGTATTGAGAGCATTAAGCATACCCAATATAGTTTCTTTAACAATATAATCAGCAAATTCATTTAAGCCAATATCAGTATCATTTACGCTTAAAGAAACTGTATTTTTAAAATCTGGACTAGAATTTTTACCCATTTATTACCCTCCATTACCTCTCATAGTATGATTTTAACAGTTAGTTAGAATAAACATGCAAATACAAATTTTCAAATTATCTTAATAATATGACCAATCTCATTAAATTAATATCGACCAAATAACTATTAAAAACTTACTGGTTAAACTGTTGAACTGTAATATATTTAAATCTTACTAAAATATATTAGAAAAATTATAACAACATTATTATAAACTTAGATAATCAATAATGGATAATAATACTGAATTGAAATTACTATTAATAATATTTTGAATATCATTATGCAAATATATACTCAATCCTAAACCACCTAACAGCCAATGAATTCAAGGAATGACTCGAATATTTAGAAAAAGTATAAATAAACATTATTCAATTTATCATAACCTTTGAGTTCTAACAATGATGGAATAATCCATTTAATTAAAAAAAAAGTGAAAAAATGGATATTATAGGGCAAAAGAAATTATGAATTAAATGGTTCTCTTTCATTTATTCCCTTGATAAAAATCTCTTTCAATTTTTCTTCGCTTTCACCAGATCGGACATGGGAAATCAATTCTACAAGATTGTCATTTCTAAGTAAACATGGTTTTATTTTTCCATCAGGAGTTATTCTTAATCTAGAGCATTTTGCACAGAAGTTTGTATTGTCAACTGGCCTGACTATTTCGATTTCACCACCATCGATATAATATTTTTTACGCCCCTGCATTAATTTACGTTCCCTGACATCATCTGCCATCTCTGATAATTTCTCCTCAACCATGTCTAACTTATAATGATAATCAGCGCTAAATTTATCATCATCACAGTTTTCGCTTTCTATTAATTCAATTAATTGAAGTACCATATTGTTCTCTTTGCAGAATTTGAACATTTCTTTTATTTCATTTTGGTTGATATCTTTCATTATGACCATGTTGATTTTAACTGGATATAAACCCACTTCGACAGCTTTTAAAATTCCTGCCTTTGCAGATTCCAAATAATCTTTTTTAGTGATATACTCATAAGTTTCGCGATTTAACGTATCCAAACTAACGTTAACCCGGTCAAGTCCTGCATTTTTTAAATCTTCAGCATATTTTTCAAGCAAAATTCCATTAGTTGTCATGGAAATATCATCAAAATCCAGACTAGCTATTTTATCAATGACCTCAACTATGTCTTTTCTGATTAATGGTTCCCCACCTGAAAGCCTGATTTTCTTAACGCCAATGCTTTTTGCAATTTTACAAATAGTATATAACTCATCGGCTGTCATTTCCTCTTTGGATGTAATCATCCCGTCATGATGACAATAAAGACAATTTACATTGCATCTGTTGGTCAATGTGATTCTTAGGGAAATTATCGGCCTTTGATATCTATCTTTAATAAATTCTTCCAACATGATTTCAATTTTCCACTATAATTTCAATTTCATTAATTTGGTGTGAGATTTTTAGGATTTTGATTATTGCAAAAGTTGTCTCTTTCAAAATGCCTCTCACAAATTCGTTGATGAATAAAGGTTTATTGTTTATATTAAGATCCACTTCCGCATCAACTAGGTCATATTCCTCAATATCGTATATTTTTAAGTCTATGATTTTAGCTTCTTCATTCAATTTAAGGGAATTTACCATTGATTTTACTGAATTAGAAATAATGTCCAAATCCAATTTTTTTACATTAATTTCTTCATTGTTTATTAAAATGCTTGCTTTATTGGGAAGATTTCTATCATTCTCCTGTTTATTGTCAATCAGCAGTTCAATTTTATCGAAATCTGTAACACCGTATTCCTCAATGTCCAATGTATTCAATATACCTAAAACCGCTTGTTTAATATAATCACTTACAAATCGATTCAAACCGATTACTTTTTCATCGATTGAAAGATAACTAACCACTTCATCCAAATCATCATGTGAAATACTGCCTTCACGGATTTCTTTTGCTATTGATTCCCCGTCTGTAAATCCACAATTATTTGCAAATAAAGTATTGATTATATCATGTCCTCTTTCTTCAATCAAATCGGCTAATTCGCTAATGCCTTCTTCATCTATAGTGAATGAATTAACTTCCTTAATTGTATAATCATCCCTAACTTCAGGAGAAGTAATGATTTTCGGGTAATGATATTTTTTATAACCTTCAATAATCACAAAATCGAAATCATCAAAATGTTTTATTAAATACAGGATTCTGTTTAAATCATGCTCTTTTTTAAAATTGAAAAAGGTTGTTGATCCAACACCCACCACCAAATTTGCTCCGGCATTTTTATGTTTCCAGGTATCGGTGTTTTCCTTATCCATTTCAATTAGATGATGTGAATGCTTAACAGAAGCAACATTATAGCCCCGTTTAGTTAATTCACTGATAATCTTCACAGTTAGTGAAGTCTTTCCAGTGTTCTTTTTCCCAACAACAGAAACAATTTTCATTAAAACTCCCTCAATAATTATTTGTTTCTTTTAGTAATTAATTATTTCTAAAGCGAACTACTCGTTATCAATAGCTTCCAAGATATAAACACCATCATCAGATTTGTGTTTGACCTCAACAAGGAAATCCTTTAAGTCATTAACATCAATGGAACTTAAACCCTTGACACTTTCACCCCTCACATCAATCTGGAGAACACCGTTATTATTAGTTACAATAGTCCCAGGAACATAGCATCTGCCTAAGGATAATCCTATTTCATCTCCAGGTTTTACCTTTTCAATAATGTATTTATGAATTTCATCAACGCTAGCTAGTTTGAAATTATCCTTCATAATTTCCCTCCTTCATTAAAAGAATATGCATGTATTTATGATAAGACTCTTTAATAAATATATCGAAATCGATGTGAATAATATTTTACTTCTCAAACTACATAATTTTGTAAGTTTAATTTTAAAAAAAAATTACAATATCTAATAATTAAAATAAAGTAATTCATAACGTATTATTGGTTAAAATAAAGTATAATATGCTGTTAACTCCCCATTTATTTAAAATGCAAATTCGATATATAAAAAATTGATATCAAAAAAAAACAAATTCTAACAGCTCGAAATAGAAAAAGATATATATTCATACCTCCAAACATATTAATATCGGTGAAAATCGATTGAAATTAAATTTTAAGGAGGAGTACTTATTAAAAAAAATACCAAAATTATCCTTGCAGTAATAGTCGTAATCGCCATGTTGGGAATTGGAACTGTCTCAGCTTTTGATTTGGGATTCCTAAGTCCAAAACAAGAATTTAAAATTGCAACAACCACAAGTTTGGATGATACTGGATTATTAACTGCATTAGAAGAGAAATTTGAATCAGAACACTCTGATGTAGATGTCCAATTTATTTCCGCAGGTACTGGAAAAGCATTAGAATATGGTGAAAAGGGAGATGTGGATTTAGTAATGGTTCACTCAAAAGCTAAAGAAAAAGAATTTATCGATGCAGGATACGGAACAAACAGGACCATCTTTGCATACAACTTTTTCTACTTAGTTGGACCTAAAGATGATTCAGCAGGAATCAACGGCAGTGATGTAGTAGCTGCATTTGGAAAAATAGCTGATGAAGGTGCAAAAAATCCAGATAAAGTCAAATTTGTATCAAGAGGAGATGAATCAGGTACTCACAACCGTGAACTCAAAATCTGGAATGAAACCGGTTTAGATTACAACTCAACTATTTCTGGCCAAAAATGGTATCTTGAAAGTGGTAAAGGTATGGGTGAAACATTAATCATGTCAAATGAAAAACAAGCTTACACCTTATCTGATTCAGGTACTTACTTAGCATTCGCAGGAAACACAACATTAGTTCCATACATCACTGAAGGAAAAGACCTAATGAACGTATACTCATTAATACCAATTAATGCCACAAAGTTCCCTGATACCAAATCAGATATTGGTCAAGAATGGATCACATTTGTTACCGGTGCCGAAGGTCAAGGAATCATTAAAGACTATGGTGTAGACAAATACGGAAAAACACTATTCACCCCATATGTTGGAACTTCAGACCCAGAAGTATAATTTAAATAAATAGTGAAAGAAATATAGTTAAAAAATAACAAAAATATGTGGAATTCCACATATTTTTCAACTTTTTTTTAAAAAAAATGAGAGTAGTAAAATGAATGATTTGATTGCAGGAATACTGGAAGCCTTTCGATTAATTATAACTTTAGACCCAGAAGTTATGGAAATTACAATCCTTTCTATCGAAGTGTCTATAATTGCAACACTACTTTCAATATTAATCGGAATCCCAATAGCCAATTACATTCATTTCAACGAGTTTAAAGGAAAACAAACAGTAATCACCATAATCCAAACATTATACAGTTTTCCAACAGTACTTGTCGGTTTATTAGTTTTCCTCATAATATCCAGATCAGGACCCCTAGGGCAGTTTCATTTAATGTTTACACCACAGGCAATTATCATTGGTGAAACTGTACTGTCATTACCCATCATTGCAGGGCTAACAATATCCTCATTAAATGGTGTTCCAAAAGAAGTTCACGACTTGGTTACATCTCTTGGAGCAACAAAAAGACAAAAGAACTTCAAAATAATGGAAGAAGCCAAGTTTGCAATTTTATCAGGAATCACATTAGGATTTGGAAGGGCAATATCTGAAGTCGGTGCTGCCATGATGCTTGGTGGAAACATCAGAGGCCATACCCGTGTAATAACCACTGCAATGTCTTTAGAAACTCAGAAAGGAAATTCTGACTTTTCAATAGCATTAGGAATAATTTTATTAGCGGTCGCATTAATACTTAATTTTATATTACATAGATTCCAAGTAAAAGAATAAAGATGGTTTTAGCATGAATGAAAAAATATTGCAATTAAACAACATATCAAAAATAGTTAACCATAAAAATGAAAAGAAAACAATTTTAAAGGATATTAATTTGGATATTGCTAAAAACAAAACACTTGGAATCATAGGCCCAACAGGTTCTGGAAAGACAACATTACTTAGGATACTAAACATGCTTGATGAACCTACATCCGGCCAAATAAAATACCGAAACGAAATCGTTACTTCAAAATCATTAGATTACAGAAGAAGAATTTCAATGGTTTTCCAAAAACCTATTGTTTTAAAAGGAAACGTCTTCGACAATGTTTATTACGGATTGAAGATAAGAGGCATTAAAAAAGGAGACTGCATAGATGAAATTTCAAAATACCTTGATATAGTGAACCTATCCGGATATGAAAACCAAAATGCAAACACCCTATCTGGTGGGGAAACACAAAGATTGGCATTGGCTAGGACATTAATCCTAAAACCGGAAATATTGCTTCTTGATGAACCAACAGCAAACTTGGATCCGAATTCAACAGTGCAAATTGAAGAAATCATCAGGGACATACAGGAAAATAGTGATACAACACTAATCATATCAACACACAATCTGCTTCAAGGATTGAACCTATGCGATGACATCATTTTGCTTAATAAGGAAATAATCCAGAAGAGTCCATCTAAAGAATTATTCAAAAAGCCAAAAAATAGTTTTGTAGCAAAGTTTTTGGGAATAAAAAATATCAAAAGGGGAGTTGTTTCTTCAAACAAGGAATACTCAAACATCAATATTAATTCGATCAACATACAGTCCACTGAAGAATGTAGTCGTGAAGAATCCTATTTTTATATTCGTTCGGATGAAATAACTCTCTCACAAGAAAATAAGTCATTGGACATGGATAACGCGAACCAAATTAAAGGAACAATAACAAAAATAATAGATTTGAATTTAAGTATTGAAATCACTGTTGACGCAGGAACGGAATTCAAAGTCGATTTGACAAGAAACACATTCAACATAAATAACTTCAATGTAGGCGATGAAGTCTGGATGCAATTTGAAAAAAGCAATGTCCATATAATAGACGATTAACTTTGAAGCATATTACTTTTAGAATTAATTAAAATTATAAAAATTAATATAACTATTCTTATTATCAATCATTATTCTAATTAAAATTAAGCACTAAACATTTTGTGCTAACATATTGTTTCAAATATACATAAAAAATAAAAAAAAGAAGATGAAAATAAATTTTCATCATTTATTTTGAAGCCATTTTCAATTCTTTAACCCTAGCGAGAATTTTGGTTAAAATTTCCTCATCAGAAATAAGGTCAGATTCGACAACTTGCCTCATTTTGATAGGCACACCTTCCATCCTATATGCAGTACCGTCAGTTTCAATACCAACAATAGCTGGAGGAATAATCACATCAGACAATTCAGTGGTAGGGTTTCTATGTGGTTCAATAGCTATAACAGGAATTTCAGCCATTCTTTCTAATGACTTTCCTGGGAAGTGAGCACCTGGATCAGATGCTATAACTAACATACCGTCAGTTTCTTTATGTTGTAACAAATCATTAGATCCGGTTTCACCAGGATTGTATCTTACTGAATCCCTTGAGAAATCAACACAGTATGGATAACCACTTTCCCAAGTACAAACTTGGTTGAACCCTGTTACATTGTAATGTCCCCTCATTGGAATGAGGGTGAATTTGGTATATCTGTTCAATTCCATAGTTAATGAAATTGCAGTGTCCACATTTCTGTGTTTACCTCTACTGTGAGTTATACCCATACCGAAGAAAACACAACCGAATTGTGCGTTTTTAAGAATTTCTGCTGTTTCCATGATTAATTCACGAGGGATTCCAGCAACTTCATCATACAATATGTCTTTGCCGTGCACAGCTGTACGGATAGCATCAGCCAATTCATAATCCTTATTGAAATCAAGTTTTAAATGAATGTCTGCTAATTTAGATGAATCTGATTCTCTAGGATCAATAACAATGACAGTTCGGTCATTTTTACCTCTTTCTCTGAAGAATCCTCTTGAAAATACATTTCTGGACATGTGTCTTGGGTGTGCATGCATCGGGTTGCATCCCCAGTAAACAACAACATCTGCCCTGTTTTTGACTTCACCCATGGTACAGATTGGATAACCTGCGTCCTGCAAACCTAATACAGATGGACCGTGACATACAGAAGCAGTATTATCAACAATTGCGCGAGTAGCTTCAGCCAATTCAACACCTTTGGCTTGAGCATCACAATCGGTACAGCTGAATCCATAAATTAATGGTCTTCTAGCATCAACTAAAATTTTTGCAGCAGCATCGACAGCTTCATCAATACCTACTTCAGTCAATACACCACTTTTTCTAATCATTGGTTTAGTATATCTTTCAGCATCTTCATGGTGAACGAACTTGCTGTGACCAATCCTACATGCGTTCATGGTTCCGACAACTTCACCATCTTCGACTTTACAAACAATGTCATCACATAATGTTCCACAAAATGGACATACTACATTAGTTACATATTCCATAACTATCACTCCTAAGGTAAAATATGGCGATTGTTTAAGACAGATGCGTAAATTGCCCCATCTGCTCCTCTGTTACAATTGTCACCAACAAACTTATAATATGCTCCTTTAAAGGAGGTTCCATCAATTTCAATATCTTTAACTATATCAACATATTCAAAACCAGGTAAAAATTCACTAATAGTGCCCTCAACAACAATATTACCGTATTTCATAGCAGCCCCGGTTCTTGCAACGACATCTCCTTCGATTACAAGTAAACCACCGTGCATACGAATACCTGGCATAATATTTGCATTTCCTTTAATGATTATCTTTCCACTTAACATGAATTCAGCAATCTCATTTCCAACATTACCATAGACAGTAAGGACACCTCCGTCCATACCTCTCCAATCGCCCCTGTATGCAGATCCGACATAATCTCCTGCATCACCTTTGATTGTGAGTTCTCCGCCTTTCATGTTTTGACCTGCCCAAGAAGCGGCATTACCTTCAACAGTAATTTTTCCGCCAGTCATTTCAGCGCCAACATACATATTTACGTTACCGTTGACAATGATTTCACCGGCACTCATTTCTTGACCAATCCTTTTTGTATTGAAAACATCCCCATCAATTACGATTGTAGTATCTGATGCTGTAGCTCCTGATTCACCAGAAACTTCAAAGAAATCAGCAAGTGGTACTTCAGAATTACCATACCAAATTTTAATTTTTTTAATTTCATCTAAAGATTTACCTGCAAATTCATCAGGAGTAATATTGTTTGCTTCAATAGGAACTTCAGGTTGTTCTTTAGGTATTAATATGATTTTACTCATTTTTAAACCTCCTTAATTATTCATTCATTACTCCTTCAATTGGGGTTGAATGAGGTAAATAATTATCTTGAACCGGATAATTAGCAAAGTTTACTGAATAATATTGTTTAAACATCCTTTCAACATCGCTGAGAACTTCTTTTTCTAATTCAGAATCATAATTAGAATTAATCCAATAAGTTCTTCCGCTGATTTTAGGAGTGACAACATCTCCATTTTTGATAACCAAATTACCGTCTTTGTATACAGCAGCTGCTTTACCGAATGCACCTTCAATGATTTCAGGACTGTTGGATGGATCTACTTCATCAACATTGATATCATATATGGCAATGTCTGCATCTGCACCAACACCTAAGTGACCTTTCCAATCGCTTAAACCTAAGAGGGTAGCAGGAGTTGATCTACTAATTTGTGCAATTTCGTAGAATGAATATTCCCTGTCAAGTGTTGCAAGGGAAGATTTCTTTTGAGCCCATTTGTGAACATTGTTTTCCATCATGTTCAACCTTTCCTTGTTACTCATCAACCAGGAGATTACTCTTGGATATCTTGTGAATGGACCTGCATTAGGACTGTCAGTTGTCAAACATATTTTATCAGCATCGTTAACTAACAAGAACAATTCCAAACCAATAGCCCATTGTACGGACGGTACAGGTGCTTTACCAGAATAGATGAATGGTACAACACCGGATCCAGTTTCGAGCTCTACATCACAGTTAGCCCATTTAAGACCATTGATTGAATGTAAATCCCATTCCATAGGACCGTCTGCAGTCATTGTGGTTGTTTCATCTAAAGTTACCTGACCAACATCTATGGTGATGTGGTCATTCTTGTTAATGTAATCCGCTACTTTAGGAGCTTCAGAAACGAAATCTCTCCAGCTTGTTCCACCGTACGCGTGGAATTGAACGTGAGTTGCATGGATAGTAGTTTTCCTATGACCAAAAGCAGGGTTAGGTTTAAATCCTTTAACTAAATCAAATGAGTCTAAAGTAGTTTTCCAATTACCTGGGTGACCTAAGTCATTACAGTGTACGTGAATGGAATGAGGAAGCCTTAACTTTTCAGTTACTTCGGCCAATCCAGTAATGATTTCCGCACCGGAAACGCCGAAATAAGGAGTAGGATCATTTATACCATGGACGTTTCCTCCCCATCCCCATGCTTCGGTACCACCAGGGTTTACTATCTTAATTGTGTAACCTTTGGTAGCTCTAAGTAACCATGAAGCATAAGCGGCACATTTATCAATGTCACCATCTGCCAAGTATTGCATTACAAACCAATTGTTACCGAATAAAGGATAAGCGGCATGATCGATGATAGGAGTATCATGGAACTCTTCGTGAGTGTGTCTTGCAAGTAACGGTGGCATAGCAGCTTCCATTGCAGTGGTATAACCCATTTGAGAGTATTTGTAACCTGTCATGAATGTTGAAGGAATTGAAAAACCACTTCCTCCTCTGAAATCTTTACCCATAACCCTAGGTACAGTATCCATTTTACTGTCTTCAGGACGAAGCATACGTCCTACATTTACTTTAGCACCAGCAATGTGAGTATGAGGGTCTACACCTCCAGCCATGACAATTTTGTTAGAAGCATCTACCACTTCAGCATTATCACTTACACTTTCTACGATTTTTCCATCTTTAACGCAAATGTCAACTTTGTCACCATCAATCTTATTTAATGGATCAAAGACATTACCATTTTTAATAATAAATTCCATTAATAAATCCCCCTAAAAATTATGAACTTTATTATAAGTTGCCATTAATGAAGGCATGTCCAGTACAGCTTCATCACTAGCTTCAAGAGTAATAGGTGTGTTCTTGAAACTAGGTGTTGCAGTTGAATCAGTGGATGGCCTGATTACTTTATTAGCCCAAGGACCCATAGGGACATAAACCATATCTTCAGGTTGAGCTTCTTTAGCCAATACTGCTTTAACAACAACGCTACCATACTCTGATGTAATTTTAACAGAATCCCCTTCTTTAACACCAACAACATTTAATTGTTCTTCATTCATATAACATATAGCGGCAGAGTCAACATAATATTGAATGTCTTTTCCCAATTCCATTGATGCTCCTTGCCAAACAGTTCTACCGGTGTTTAAAATAAAATTCATAAAGATTCCTCCAATTCACCAAATACAATTGCATCTACAGGACATGCATCAGCACATGTTCCGCAAACACCACATAAATCTATATTTTGTATTGAAATAGCACCATCTTCCACCATTATAACCATTCCTTCAGGGGAAGTTGGTCCTTTACCTCCAGCAACTTCGGGACTATTTAATGCATTAACTGGACATGATACAACACAGTTTCCACAACCATGACAAATTTCACGAAA
Organism: Methanobrevibacter sp.; assembly: GCF_045644645.1. Taxonomy (GTDB): domain Archaea; phylum Methanobacteriota; class Methanobacteria; order Methanobacteriales; family Methanobacteriaceae; genus Methanocatella. The sequence goes on along the minus strand of NZ_JAZRHE010000023.1, from coordinate 1,713 downwards.
TACCTTAATTCCAATTGACATAATTATTCCTCCAAAATGTTAAAATATTACCTATTGAGTAATAGAATCGAAAGCTTCCCCCCAAGCTTCGGAATTAATTGATGTGCAATTAATTTTAGTTCTTTTAACTTCAATAGCATTAACAGGACATGATTTTTGACATGCTCCACAAAATACGCAAAATTTATCATCAGCAACAACTTTAGTTGGTTTTAAACCAGATTCAGATGATTTTGGGAAGGATAATGCATTACATGGGCAAGTAAGGACACAAGTTTCACAACCTTGACAAATATCCTCATTAATGGATATTTCACCTTCAAATGGTTTTGAAACTTTAGCAGCATCTGCAGGACAAACATCTTCACACCAACCACAGTTAACACAATATTTAGGGTCGATTAGAATATCTCCAGTTACAATAGCATCTTTTGCATCCAAATCATACTCGCCATAGGAACAAGATCTGCATACAGCTGTAATCGCTGTAACAGGACATGCCTTTTTACATACTAAACAGTATACACACTTATCAGTATCAACTTCAATTCCTTTAGCAATATCAGTGTTAGATGAACTTGGAGTAACATAATCAATTTCAATTGCTTCAGCAGGACATAATTCCTCACATATTCCGCAATAAATACAATCTTCATCATTAATGCTTATTTCTCCAGTGACAAGTTTAGATCTATCAGGCAAATTCCTAGAAAGAGTAATTGCCTGAGGAGGACATGCTTTAACACATGCTCCGCAATAAACACATTCCTCATCATCAATTTCTGATGATTTCAACAGATGAGGATATTCGTTTAATTCCTTAATATTAACTCCATCAATTACAAGATTCAAAGCATCATATGGACATATGCAACTGCACATACCACACAATACACATTTTGAATCATCATTGACAATATTTGACACATCTACATTATCACGAGACAAAGTTCCAGTAGGATTTAATGTTATTGCATCAACAGGACAAATTGATTCGCATAACCCACAAGCAGCACAAATATCATTATCAAAATACAATATTCTTTGCTCAAAACCTTGTCTTGTAACTTCAAAATTTTTACAATCACAATTTACCATTATTCAACCTCCAATATTTCAATTGAATTTGTAGGACAGTTTTCACTACACAAAAGACAACCACAACAACAATCAAGATTAACTTTCGAATTAAGATTAATTATTTCCAGTGCATCCATAATACATGAGTCAACGCAAACCCCGCATCCAATACATGTATTTTTAATAGTTATTTTTGGATTATTTAAGCAATGTTTCAATATTGTAAACGTCAAATGTTTATCCTGACATAATGAATAAATCATCTTTAATGAATCCTGAGGGCACAAGTCCAATATTACTTTTGCTACCTCGATTGAGTTTGAAGATATGTTTCTATTATGAATATAATGAGAAACTGTTGATCTATCCATTTTCAATATCTCAGCAACATCATATGTTGAAAAAGCTAATTTTCTCAATTCGATTACTGCCAAATATTTTAAACCTGATAAGATATGTTTTGGCATATTGTCACCTGTGTGATTACAACATTTATTTCTACTTATTTATATATTTTGCCAAAATGTGTAGTAATCACACATACTTATTTTGTAAAATAGAAAAATAGTACCAATTCAATAAAAATAATACGAATAATAAAATAATATTAATCGATTTAAACTAAAAATAATA
>NZ_JAZRHE010000022.1:0-33928 GCF_045644645.1 Methanobrevibacter sp. | reverse complement strand
TTCGATCATTTAGATATAGCTCACAGAGAGGGCAATCCTTTACCATTTACCTCAAAACATGTGAAACAGGCTATTAAAAATACAATTACACTCGATTATGGGGAAGTAACAGATATCTCTCCAGACATTAGATTAACCTTACACAATGCAGGACACATCCTAGGTTCAGCAATATCCCATATGCACATAGGGGACGGGGCCCACAACCTGGTTTATACCGGTGACTTCAAATACGAACCATCAAGATTACTTGAACCTGCAACAATTAGATTCCCACGTGCTGAAACAGTAATTATGGAAAGTACTTACGGTGGAAAAGAAGATGTGCAACCTTCCAGAAACAATGCTGAAAAAGAAATGATGAAAACCATCTACAAAACACTTAAACGCGGTGGAAAAGTATTGGTTCCAGTATTCGCTGTAGGAAGGGCGCAAGAACTCATGGTTGTTTTAGAAGAATACATGAGACATGGATTAATTGAAGAAGTTCCTATCTATATTGACGGTATGATATGGGAAGCAACTGCAATCCACACCGCAAGACCAGAATACTTAAGCAAAGACTTAAGGGACCAAATATTCCATATGGGCAGAAATCCATTTGTTTCAGAAATGTTTGAAAAAGTTCAAAATCACGACCAGAGAAAAGAAATTGTTGAAAGCAGACAACCTGCAATCATCTTGTCAACTTCAGGTATGCTAACCGGAGGAAACTCCGTCGAATACTTCAAATGGTTATGTGAAGATGATAAGAATACATTAATCTTTGTAGGATATCAATCTGAAGGTTCAATGGGTAGAAGAGTTCAAAAAGGATGGAAAGAAATTCCTCTTGAAGATGACGATGGCAGAACCAGACAATTCATGGTTAGAATGCAAATCAAAACCATTAATGGATTTAGTGGACACTCCAATAGAAGACAATTAATGGAATATGTAAAAAGACTTAATCCAAGACCTGAAAAGGTCATTACCTGTCATGGGGACCCATATAAAGCTGTTGACTTAGCATCTTCTATTCATAGAAGTTATAAGATAGAAACCAAAACACCAATCAATTTAGATTGTGTTAGAATTCAATAATTAAAAAAAGAATTAAATACTTAATGAAACAAAGTTATTACTGTATTAAAAAAAATATTGTTAAATACAATATTTATTTATTTTTTAAATAAAGCTTACAGGTGTAAAAATGGTTACTTATTCAGAATCTGGTGTTGATATAGATCTTGAGGCAGTGACTGTCTCAAAACTCGCAGATAAACTCAAATCAACATTATCATATAGAGACATTATTACCGACAGCGGTCATTATGCTGCCCTAGTAAAATTAGGCGATAAAGCTATTGCAATGAGTACTGATGGTGTTGGAAGTAAAATTCTAATTGCAGAAATGATGAATAAATACGATACAATTGGTATAGATTGTATTGCTATGGTAGTAAACGATATCCTTTGTGTTGGCGCAGAACCAATAGCATTAGTGGATTATCTTGCTGTTGAAAAACCAGACCCTGAAAGAGCTGCTGAAATTGCTGAAGGTCTTGTAAAAGGTGCTGAAGAATCAAGAATCGCCATTATTGGTGGTGAAACTGCTTCACTCCCAGGAATTATTAAAGATTTCGATTTAGCAGGTACAGGAATAGGATTTGTTGATATCGACAAAATTATTACTGGTGAGAACATACAACCTGGAAATGTATTAATCGGTATTGAAAGTAATGGAATCCATTCAAACGGATACAGTTTAGCTAGAAAAGCATTATTCGATGATGCCGGATTTAGCGTTGATGACAAAATGCCAAATGGTGAAACTACCATTGGCGAAGAGTTAATCAGACCAACTGAATTATATGTTAAACCTATTGTAGCATTATTTGAAAAAGATTATAATATTAATGGACTTGCACATATTACTGGAGGAGGATTTACAAACCTTAGACGTTTGAAAAAAGGTGTGGGGTATGATATAACTGACCTTCCAGAAGTTCCGGAAATATTTAAACTTATTTATGAACAAAACGTTGACATCAAAGAAATGTATAGAGTATTTAATATGGGTATTGGTTTCGTTGTAATAACCGAAGAAAACGAAGCTGAAAAAATTATGGGCACTTTAAAAGAATACTGTAACTGTCAGATTATCGGCAAAGTAACTGATGATGAAAAAATTACTGTTAAAGCTTTTGAAGGATCTGAAATTGAATACTGATTTAATAAAAATTAAGGGTGAGTAAATGAAGATAATGAAAGATAAGGAGATAGCTCTTGTAAAAGAAATATTAAATAAATTAGGAGCCAGTGAGGAAGATAGCGAATTTGTAGCTGAAGCAACAATAGATGCTGATTTAAAAGGGTTCACATCACATGGGCTCGGTAGATTTCCTCAATATTTAATTGGTATTAAATCAGGCAATATTAACTTAAAAGATGATATTGTTATTGAAAAAGAAACTCCAGCAATTGCCTTGATTAATGGTAACAGCGGATTTGGACAAGCTGTATCATATAAAGCAATGAAATTGGCCATTAAAAAAGCAAAAGAAGTAGGAATCGGATGTGTTGGTGTGCACAATTCGAATCATTTCGGAGTAACTGGATTTTATTCTGATTTAGCATTAAGAGAGAATTGTATTGGATTAGTGCTCGCAAATACCGACCCCGCTATTGCCCCATTGGGAGGCAGTGAGCCTTTAATCGGAACAAACCCAATTGCATTAGGAATTCCATCTGAAACTTACATTACTGTCGATATGGCCACTTCCATTACAGCCCGTGGGAAAATTATTGAATCAAAAAGGAAAGGTTTAGATTTGCCTAACGGATGGGCATTAGATAAAGATGGGAATCCGACTAATGACCCCGAAGCTGCTCTTGAAGGATCAATATTGCCATTTGGCGGATTTAAAGGATATGCCCTCGCGGCATTAATTGAAATTCTAACAGGACCTTTAGTTCAGGCAGGATACGGTCATGGCGTAACCGGTACCGCTTCACCGGAAAAAGACTGCACCAAAGGAGATTTATATGTTGTAATTGACCCATCCAAATTTGGAGACTTTGGTGAATTCGTAGCAAACACTGAAGATTTCATCTCCCAAATTAGGGCAACCGGTGAAAATGTTGCCATACCTGGAGACTTGGAAGTGAAAAGAATAGCTGAAGCCGAAGCAAATGGCGTAGTTATTGATGAAAAATTATACGGACAACTAAAGGAAATCTGTGGTAACTTAAACATTGACATAGATTCATACATCGAAGAATGATTTCATTCTTCCTTCTCTTTTTTTAAACAGCGATTGATTTTTAGTTATGCTAATTTTAATAATAGTGTATATATATTAAAAAATCCAATATATGATATACAAATAAAATCTTTTTAAATTGAAATTCCTAAAAGGAGGATAAGCCTATTATGAAAATTAATAATAAATTTGCCTTATTAATAATCATGTCATTATTTTTATTAATAAGTCTTGGATCAGCCTATGCAAGTGATAATAACCTTACTGACCAAGATATGCAAACTTATGATGAAAATTCGGATGAAATATCCATTAACAATGAAATTGAAGATAATAATGCCATTCTAAGTGATGGTAATAATAATGAATTATTAAAAGCCAATTCAAATAGCGCAATAAACGTTACACCAACTTCGGTTGATGTCAATTCATCCAAAATAGTGGAAGTAAAAATAAAAAGTAATGAAAGCATTGACATTAATGATTTAAAACCTACCGTAACTTATAAAGATAGTAATGCAACAAAAACCATTAAAACAAGCAATTATAATCTTAATAACGGAACATATAGTTTTAAATTAAACAATCTTAATTTTAAAACTGCTTTATTAGCACTTACATATAAAGGAGATTCCATTAGCAACATCACATTGAATAGGATTTATAATGCAGACATCCAAGTAGTTAAAGATTCCGCAGAGTATAGGGTCGGCAATTTTTCCTTTAAAATTGTTGACAGAGACAATAACAATAAACCTATACCAGATGTTGAAGTCTCTTTAACAACAATAGGAAACATTAGAGCCGGATTCAGTGCGAAAACAAATAAAAATGGTATTGCATCATTCGATGCAGATAAATTATACGAATTTACTCAGGATTCAACTTTAACTATGAAATATCTGTCCGCAGGATACCATAATGTCACAATAGCAACTAAAGACAATATTAAAAGCAGCTCTAAAACCGTTAGGTTAAGCGTTAGCAAAGGAACTGTAAAGATAGTTGTTGACAAATATAATGAACCATACGGAAGTGACAAAAATGTTACAATCACCGTGACCAAATCCAATGGTGCTCCATTAACCGGTGAAATAATCCATTTGACAATGCCGCAAACTACTGAAAAAACTTATTATTTCTCAACTGATTCAAATGGAACCTGTAAAATTAATGTGAAAAATTTAATTCCTGGAACCTATTCATATACAGTTAATGCAAACAATACAGAAAGCATAAAATTACAAAAAGTTAGCGGAACAATTACCATTAATAAAGTACGTGTTGACCTCACCATATCCACACATGATATTGAATACAACAGTGAGGTTACTGCAACAATTACCGTTAAATATGCCGGCACTAATAACGCCGTGCCGAATGCAATTATTAAAGTACAAGCATTTGAAACCAATAGTGACGTCCAAGAGTACAGATTCCAAACTAACGAAAAAGGAACTGTCTCATTTTCAGCTTCACTATCTGTCGGAAAACATAAAATTAGGGTCAATATCGCTGAAGATAATTACGAACCTAGGTATGTGGCTTATGAAATAACAGGATTTGTTAACGTGGGTTTTGCCAATGCAAAATACGAAGCCCCTAAGGTAACTGCATATTATAATGATGGTAAAACTTTCAACGTCAAAGTTGTTAATGTGAAAAACGGCAAAGGAATGTATGATACAAAAGTTCGTATTGATGTTTATACATCCTCAACCACATATATACGTTACACAGGCACCACAGATGCAAATGGCTATTTGAAACTTTCTTTAAAAGACTATGAACCTGGAACATACAAAGTCGTGATATCAAACCCTGACACTAAAAACTATAAAAGTAGCGAAGTTACTTCACAATTTGTAATCAAAAATAAAATTGCAACAAAATTAACAGTGACAAGTCTTACAGCACCGTATAAAAGCAACAGCTACATCATTGCAAGGTTAACCGATACAAACGGAAAACCAATAAGCGGTGCAAAAATCGGATTCGCAAACAACGGCGTGAAATACGCCACCACAGATGCCAACGGAAAAGCAAGATACTACACAAACGAACTTAAAGAAGGTAGCTACGACATTAAAGCTAAATTCTACGGAGACAACACACACCAAGCATCCAGCCAAGCAACATCAAAAGTCGTGATAACTTCAAATAGAATTGCTACTAAATTGACTGTAACCGACCTTACAGCACCGTATAAAAGCAACAGGTACATCATTGCAAGGTTAACCGATACAAACGGAAAACCAATAAGCGGTGCAAAAATCGGATTCGCAAACAACGGCGTGAAATACGCCACCACAGATGCCAACGGAAAAGCAAGATACTACACAAACGAACTTAAAGAAGGCACCTACTACATAAAAACCGCATACTATGGTGACGACACACACCAAGCATCCAACCAAGCAACATCAAAAGTCGTGATAAGTAAAGTTGCAACTAAATTGACAGTCACTAGTGTTTCAACTACTTATAATAGCGGCAAGTACGTCATTGCTACTTTAACCGATGCTAATGGTAATCCTATCCAAGGTGCTAAAATCGGATTTGCAAACAACGGCGTGAAATACGTTACTACAGACTCCTCCGGTAAAGCCAGGTATTATCTAACTGGTTTGAAAGAGGGCAATTACGATATAAAAGTTGCATACTATGGTAATGATACCTACAAAGCATCCAACCAGGCAACTTCAAAAGTCGTGATAAGCAAGATTGCCACCAAGTTGACTGTGACAAGTCTTACAGCCAAACATAAAAGCAATAGTTATATCATTGCTAGACTTACTGATAGTAATGGAAACGCAATTAGTGGAGTTAAAATTGGATTTGCAAACAATGGTGTGAAATACGCCACCACAGATGCCAACGGAAAAGCAAGATTCTACACAAGCAATCTTGCAGTAGGCACATACAATATAATCGCGGCATTCTTCGGAACAGACGCCTACCAGGCATCCAATAAGGCAACTTCCAAAGTTACCATTACGCAATAAAAAATAGTAGGTTAACTGCATGACATATGCTAACAAACATCATGTCATGTTAAAACAAGTGGAATTAACTTCCAAAAACAAATAAAATTTAAAGAGAAATTAATTTCTCTTATTCTTTTTCTTTTTTGTATTTTGCATAAAAACCATCAGTATCAGCATATATTGCATAAAAGCCATACTCTTCTGCCTTTTTAATTGATGATTTAATATATTGTCTTCCCCATGAAGTAATGGCCTTTGCACATTCAAAAGAATACCATCTGAATCTAGGAAAACCATAAATACCATACATTGTATTTGCCAATCTTTTAATAGCTTGTTGTTGTACATCTAAAGCTTTTCTTTCAGTTTCATCATCACAAGCTTTCATTTCGCGTTTGATTCTAAACCTTTCCTGTAAAATCTTATCAATAACAGATGGAATAAAACCTTGAGGATTTTTTTTAAATTTTAAATCATGCTCCGGTGAAATATTGTACTCCTCTTCATTTTCAACATCCCCCATAACCATCACATCTGGAGATATGTTTTTTGAAATAATGATGCTCGGATATAGGCTTCTGAAGTCAAATTGAACCAAATTTTCATGAAGGCCCGTTTCAGGTTCCCGGACATACCCCCCTTCATTGTCCTCTGCATTAGCGCGATCTGCAAAATTGGAACCCTGTTTATTTGGTACAACTTCACCATCAAAATAAGCTTGTTTGACTAAAAACCATTCTGCTTGTTGGCCTGTAGCCATACGACTAACATCAAATAATGGTTGGCCAATAATACGGGTAAGTTCCAAATTAAGTGGTAAAGTTTGTTCTGCAATTTTTAAAGTTGATATTACATCATCAAGTGAATAATCAAATAGATTGTCCAATTCTTCTCCGCCATTGTCCCAGAACTCCCAGATTCTCTCACCAGGAACATCTATTTTCTCCTCACCAAATAATTCATAATAAACTCTTTCCAGAGTATATCTCTCAAGAGTCATATATCTCCTCATTACCAAGTATAAATCAACATGAATCAACCCTTTAAGAGAAGCGGCATTGGCATAGCCTCTTCTGATATATTTAACTTCAGATTCATCCATTCCAATGTTTAAATCAACGCCTAAAATCTTGGCCCTGTCTTTAATGTATGGGAAGTCAAAATTATCTGAATTGTAACCTACAATGATATCAACATTGTTGTCATTAATTATCCTTACAAACTCTTCAATCATTTCTTTTTCTGAATTTACCTGGTTTACGAAATCATTCCTATCGTTCGAGTTAGTCTTGGTTGATATTACCTGATTAATGCCAAAATTACTTGCAACTCCAATCATGATTATCTCATCCTCTTCAGAATTTGGCATCCCATGAGGATTTCTAACTTCCAAGTCAAAACTTAAAATTCTGAATTTTTGAGGATAATCCTTAACACGTTTTAGCCTATCAGTTAATTTAATAATTTGAATATCCTGCTTTTTAGAGTCCAAATTAAGAAACGATTCAATTTCTTCACCGATGGCCGTTACTTCGGTCATTGGAATAACATCCCTATCCATAAGATATCTTCTATAAAATGGAATGTCAAATTCCCTAATCTGAAGTACACCTTCAGTGTCTCGTAGGCTATCCCTGTTTTTTGCAAGTTCCTGAGGATGGCTGAATACCACTTTTATAAATTCCTTTTCAACCTGAAAATCTTTTTTAATGACTTTTTCAACGCTAACGACATCCAAATTATTTTGAATTTCAGACATGCATTTATCCACATCATCTGAAACAACATATAAATACGGCTCAAATGTGTCATCCAACAATATTACGTTCCTGTCCCCATCTTTTGAAAATAAACGAATTACAGGCTTATCTTCATAGGTAACATAATCAATATCTAAAATAACAACATTTCTTTCCATATTCACTCCCCATCAAGAAGATATTCCTTTCTATAATTATCCAATACTGCATAGGTAATTCCTAAAATCAATGGCCCTACAATAAAACCGACAATTCCATATACTAAAGGACCTGCCAAGAATCCAACCAGCAATATCAATGGATGGATATCAGCATAATGACTAGATAAAGCCGGTCTGATATACATATCAATTGTACTCAGGAAGAATCCAAAGAATAACACGACAACAGCCCTTACATAGTTTCCGGTAGCCAAATCTATGAAAAACAAAGCCCAATATATAGGCCAAGGCCCAAATACAGGGATTAATTGAAGTATTCCTGTTAAAACACCCAAAAATATTCCAAATGGATATCCTAAAAGAGAATATCCTATGCATCCGAAAATTCCAATGATGACTGATGTCAAGAAGTGTCCATAGAATATGCTTTTTAAAACATCCTTAACAGATTCGATAGTATTGTCAAAAAACTGTTTGGAATCATCCGGAACAAAAGATTTAACGAACTCTAAGCAGTTATGCCCATCACGAATGAAATAGAATACAGAACAAACCAAAATAAATAAATCTAAAGTAATATTAGCAAATTTACTTAAAAATGTAACTGTATAACTTAGGACATAACTTCCAATATTATTGATTGCATTATCAATATATGAATCAATTGAGTTTGCATTTGCCGGCAAATATATTGAAAATTGATTTACAACGTTATTCACATCCGCATCGTTAGCCAAGACCCATGTTACAAAGGTAGATACCTCAAATACAATATAATAAACCAACAATATCAATGGTATCAAAACCACAATCATGGCCAATAAAATTGACACAGAGGAATATTTTAATTTGGATTGGATTTTACGGGCAACAGGCCTAATTGCATATGCTAAAATAGCGCCCAATATAATCATGTTCAAAACGGGAAAAATAAACATTAAAGAAACTACTAATAGAAATATTATCAACAATATCGGCGGAGTGATATATTCTTTAACATCAATTCCCATCATATCACCTTAATATTTTAAGCCAGAAGCATCCCTTCTATATTTTGCAAACTCTGTAATCTGACTAATTTTTTCATTTTCAAAAACAGGACCTTCCACACAAATTCTCCAACCTTCGCCATCAACACAGCATTGCCCACATACCCCCAAAGCACATTTCATGTATCTTTCAAGGGAATATTGGGCAGGTATTGATGCATCTTCAAGAATATCGAATATTCCTTTCATCATGATTTCCGGTCCGCAAACGAATGCATAATCATAAGTTGAGTCCTCAAGAATTTCCTTAAGGCAGTCTGTTGCAAATCCCTTAAAGCCAAAACTTCCATCATCAGTGCAGCAGTGTACATCAGCACCCAACCCCTCAAGGAGATCTGCAAATAACAATTCATCCTTTGTAACTGCGGCAGAAATAACATCAACATTATTTCCTTTTTTAACTAAATCACTAGCTATTGCATTAACCGGAGCCATTCCAACACCGCCGCCAATAGCCATGATCTTTTTTCCTTCAAATGAATTATTGAATCCGCTGCCGTAACTACCTCTGATACCAATAACATCTCCAACACTTAAATCATGCAATTGTGAAGTAAACTCCCCAATATTTTTAACGGAGATTGCTAATTCATCATCATCAATCTGTGAGATAGACATTGGTTTTTCATTTTTAAAATTCCAAACCATCACAAATTCTCCAGGATTCGGACGGCCCAACTCATCCATGTCCCAATCAAATTTGAATGTTTTAATTGTAGGAGTTTCATCAATAATTTCCTTAATTTCAACAATTTTTGGTTCGTTAATCATTTTTACAACTCCCTATGCGCTAACCCAACCATTTCATCAATGGATGAAAATCCTTTTTTATCCATGAAATATTCTAAACCTTCATTGATTTTACCGAACACTTCAACACCTTCATCCATGATTGCCGTACCTATTTGTACTGCACGAGCCCCGGCATAAATGAATTCGACAACATCTTCAAATGTATAAATTCCACCAACACCGATTAATGGAATGTCTACAGCTTCATAAACTGAATACACATTACTAATAGCTATTGGCTTGATTGCACGACCGCTCATTCCACCGAATTTATTTGCCAGAACCGGACGGGCAACATCAATGTTGATTTTCATTCCCGGGCCTAATGTATTGATTAAGGACAATGCATCAGCACCAGCCTCTTCGCATGTTTTAGCTATTTCAGTAATATCCGTCACATTAGGTGTTAATTTAGCTACAATAGGTACTTCAGCAGCATCTTTTGAAGCTGAAACTATTTTATGACTTAAATTACAATCCTGACCAATAGATGCTCCATAACCATCCATGGCATGGGGACATGAAATATTTAATTCAATCATGTCAACATACTCCTGAACCTCACCAACCAATGTAGAAAACTCATCCGGAGTTGCACCATAAATGGAAGCGATTACAACATTATTTTCATGGTCTATTTTTTTTAATTCCTCCTTGAAGTTTTCAACGCCAGGATTTGAAAGTCCGATTGCATTGATAATGCCCCCATCAACTGCAACAGTCGTAGGGTTTACATAACCCGGATGAGGATTGATGGAAAACGATTTTGAAACTACTCCTCCAGCACCAGATTTTAAAATCCAATTCATAGATGAAGCATTACTGCCCATAATACCTGCAGCCAGCATTAATGGATTTCTAAATTCCACTCCACAAATTTTTGTTTTTAACATTATATCAACCTAATACTATTTCTGATTTTAATTATTTAATTAGTTTTTGTTAATTTGTCAATTATTTCTTGATATTTTTCATTTTGTAATTTTAAGCTAATAACATTAGTTTTATTAGATTTAATAATTTCTTCTTTTGACTTAATTAGATTACCAATGTGTTCATCCTGTTTTTCAATAATTAAGTCCTTCTGTTTTAGTAATTCCTCATAGTTTTTGGAGATCTTCTTCAATTGCAATTCCAAATTCTCCGTATTTGAATTGATCTGATGTTTATAATCGTCAATCAATGACCTCAAATATTTTACTTGGTCATGCTTATCCTCGATGATGGTGTCTTTTTCTTTGATTTTATCGTGCAAGTCATCTAATTCTTTCATCCGGGCCTTGTCATAATCAATTTTTGTATCTAATTTATCCTCCAAATTTTTATTTTCATATTTTAACTTTGTAGAATAAAGCTTTAATTTGTTAATTTCTTCATTTTTAGCTTCAAGTTCCATATTAAGCTCATCAATTTCCGCATTTTTAAGCTCCAATTCATTTTTTAAATCACTAAAACTTTCATTTGACATAATCACAAATCCAAAAATAGTTATAAAATAGTTTTAATTTTCAAATAAGTTAAATCTTTTCATAATATAAAAATACTTATTAAAAATAAAAAAAATATTTTAATTCATGGAATGTTATATAACTTACTGCATTAAGGGATTTTTTGCTTTTGATAGTGCGAATGAACTAATAGCTGAAAAATTATTTCCACAAAATGAAATAATAGAACGATTAGCTGAGATTGATAACAAACAAATTGTTAAAGAAGAGATTGAAATTATTGAAGAAGTCTTAAAAGATTATGATGAAGTGATTATTGAATCAAATAAAAGACTATCCAATTACAATAATGAAAGAATTAAAATCCAAACCCCTAATCAAGCAGGGGATTATCTGAGAAGCAGCTATGACAAATTTGATTTGAACAATGATGAAATTACAGAAATTTATCAAAATCTGGCGATATACAAAATCAAAAAGGAATCCGCATCCGAAGATAAACATTTAATTCAAGCTGTAAACTCCATTGAAGAAATAGATGAGACCATCTCAAAATTGATTGAAAGAATAAGGGAATGGTATGCACTATATTTTCCAGAAATGGATGTCATTAAAAATAATGAAACATATATCAAGCTGATTTCCCAAAATAAAACAAAAGAAGAAATAATAAAGGCAAAGCTCGATGCATTTCCAAACAACATTATTGACATTGATGAAGACATCAACATTGAAGATTTGGAAATAATGAATAATTATGCAAATTCCATTTATGAACTTCAAAAATCAAGAAAAAATATTGAGGAATATATTGACCATAAAATGGAGTCAATTGCTCCAAATTTAAGGCTTTTAGTCGGACCGACACTAGGCGCCAAATTAATATCCCACGCAGGTGGAATTAAAAGGCTTGCAATGTATCCTTCAAGCACCGTCCAAATAATGGGTGCTGAAAAAGCGTTATTCAGACATTTGAAGAGTGGAGACAGACCTCCCAAATATGGTCTGATCTATCAGCACCCCCAAGTACGTGGTGCCAAATGGTGGAATCGTGGAAAGATAGCTAGAATGCTTGCAGGCAAAATATCACTAGCTGTTAGAAGGGATGTTTTTACCAAAACAATTGATGAAAATGTTGCAGAAGAATTTAAAGAAAAAACAGATGAAATAGAAAGAAATAATCCATTTCCAACAAAAACGACTAAAAAAAGAAAAGAAGAAAAGGCCAAATCAAAAAATAAAAAGAGAAAAGGGAAAAAGAAAAATAAAAGGAGATAGGTCATGAAAGTTTATTTTAAAGATGGAAATGTTGCAACTAAAAATTTAACTCCAGGAATATCAGTTTATGGAGAAGAATTAATTGTAGAGGATGAAGAATATAGAATATGGAATCCTAGACGTTCAAAATTAGCTGCAGCACTTTTAAATGGATTAGAAAATCTGGAGCTTTTGGACACTTCAAAAGTACTGTATTTAGGTGCATCAACCGGAACTACTGTTTCCCACATTTCAGATATCGTAATCAACGGGAAAATATATGCCGTGGAATTTTCACCCACAACAGCTAAAAAATTAGTCCAACTTTCACATCAAAGGTTTAATATTGCTCCGATTTTAGGTGATGCAACCAAACCCAAAGGATATCTAAACATTGTTGAAAAAACAGACCTAGTATACTGTGATGTTGCCCAACCAAATCAAAGCGAATTGTTTATGAGAAACATGAACTTATTTTCAAAAGATGAAGGTATTGGTCTTTTAATGATTAAAGCTAGAAGTATTGATGTTGTACAAAAACCTAAAAAGATATTCAAGGAACAAGAGAAGAAATTGAAAGAGAAAGGCTTTAAGATTGTTGAAAAAGTAAAACTGGAACCATACGAAAAAGACCATATTGCATTTTTAGTGGAGAAAAATTTTTAAAATAAATCGCCTGATTTATGAGTGATATATAGCAGAAAGATAATTCTAAGAAAAATAAAAAATTACTACAAAAACCACTGAAAAGTATTACTTAGATACCTTTTTATACTATGAAATAAAATATAAAATATGCTAATGCAAATAAAATAAAAGTTCATTTAAGCGTCCTTTAGGTTGATTCACTCTATTAATCACTCCATTTAACTGACGCCTAAAGGCATGAACTTATTTTATTAAAATACTTATTTTAAAAAAACTTTTTTTCAAAGATGATTTTGCTCATTTTATTTAGAAAAGTATTACTGACTAATGCTTGAATTGGCCTAATAAATTACAGACTATACTAAAAAAATAATTCAAATAAAACATTAAATTGAAATCAATTTTGCAATAAGAATATAACCATATGCCAAAAACAAAATTGATATAATCAAACAATTTTGAAATAAAGAAAAAATAAAGAAAATCCATATTCAACAATCTTGAAAAATAGTCTTGAGTTTTGCTTCCAGTATATTGATTATATGATTAATAAAATAGATGTTTTTAATAATTGATTGACAAATAAATTAAGAACCATTAAATAATATAAAAATAGCCAATTAAAAATGGAAATATTCTGTGGTACATCTACATGCGACTATATTTTTTCAGAAATTACATCAAAAATTGCCTTTGCAATTTCTTTTTTTGAAGCTAATGAGACCGGCAAAACATCACCGTCACCACCCACAATCAAAACTTCGTTATTATCAGACCCAAAATGACATCCATCACGGGAAATATCATTTGCAATTACCAAGTCTGTTCCTGCATCATCAATTTGTTTTTTAGCACAGCCAATTATATCCTCACGGGATATGTTAAACTCGGCTTTAAATCCGACTAAAAATATACCTGGATTGATTTTTTTAATTTGACGAATAATTTTGGTGGTTGGTTTCAAATTAAGAAAAAGGGAACTGCTTGAATCTATTTTATTTTCTCTTTTCTTAAACTCAAAGTCTGATACTGCAGCTGCAGAAATAAATATGTCATATCCTGAAACCACATCCAAAATAACATCATTCATCTCATTACCTGTTTCAACATGGATGACATCAAAAACCGATGGAATATCCACAGTAACATTAGCCACAACCAGTGTCAAATCAGCGCCACGAATATATGCCTCTTTAGCCAATTCCAAACCCATTTTTCCAGAGGATTTATTGGTTATTCCCCTAACGGAGTCAATAGGTTCATAGGTTCCGCCCATACTTATTAAAATCTTTTTACCTTTAATAGTATCAGTCCTGTTTATTTAAATTAATAGTCCTTAATGATTCGAGAACAATATCCTCCCTTGATGGGAATTTTGCTTTTCCTTCATCCATTCTTGGATTAATAAAAGTAGCTGAACCTTCCTGTTTGATTTTATCAATATTCTCTTCAATAGCCTTATACATTGAGTCATGCATTGAAGGAACAAAAATAATTGGAGTATCATGCCCATAAGCAGTGATCAATAAAGTTGAAATTGCATCATCAGCTATCTTATGTGCAAATTTAGAAATCGTATTTGCAGTGGCTGGAGCAACCAATATCAAATCCTCCTGAGCGTATTTAACATGCTCTATTTTACCAGTTAACTTTGTTACAACTTCATCACCTGTTGCAAACTCCATAGAATTAGGATGAATTATTTCACAAGCTGCGTCACTCATAAAACATTTAACATCCACATCATTTCTTCTAAATTCACGAGCTAATTTAATTGATTCAGTAGCTGCAATACTACCTGTAACACATAAAACAATCATTTAAACACCTTAAAAAAAGAAATTAAGTAATTTGAATGTCTGACAGCATATAATCAAAAACATACAAATTATTTTCAAATTGATCTAGTGGTGCACTATATAATAAAACATAAGCCTGCCCTCCTTTTTCAAACCAAACAGCTTTATGTTCTTTTTTCATACCATTAGTATCAGAAGTATAAATATATTCCACAGCATCTTTACCGGAAAGCATTAAACCCCCTGAAGACACCAATTCATAATCAGGATCCTTTGACATGGATTTGTATGTGCTATTTACAAATGAATAAAAATCCCCTTCAATAGGCCTTTTCTCAACATTAATATTGACCTGACCAATTCCAAAGGAATCAATGGAACTAATTTTGGAAATTGCCATTATTGAATAAGAAGAAATTGCATCAGAGTAACCCCAATCAGACGGATAATTAATAGTAATACCACTATTAGATAAAGATAAAACACTGGTAGTATTTGAACTGGCACTGACAGCTGAAACAGAAAAGACAAATAATGCAAGCATGAATATTATGATTCCGTTTTTTAATATTTTATTTTCCATAATCTCACCCCAATCAGGAAGTTATCCTTGATTGCCTCCGCTATCCGATTGACCCCCACTATCAGATTGGCCTCCTCCCTCGGATTGGCTTCCACCATTAGTTGAACCAGAATCAGATTGTTGACTGCTCTGAGAAGAACTTGAATGGTCTGCACTATGAGTATTTGAAGTATCAACAGTAGTGGTAGTAGTGGTAGTAGTGGTAGTTTCAACGGTATTCTCAACATTACCACCCCAGGAATTATTATTAGTATTGTTTGAGGATTTGGTTGTTTTATTAGTCGTTTTAAGAACTTCATTAAAATCAGGGAATGCAGTGTCTTGAACTGTTGCTACGGCTTCTGTTTGAGATACAGTGTCAAAATCAAAATTGAACACACCATATGCGACACCGGCAGTGAAACCAATAACTAATACCAATAATAATAACAATTTAAAGGTGCCTCCATCCATAGACGATTTTTTAGTTTTATTATATCTAGCATCGCCTTTTTTAGGATTGATAATGTATTTTTGAACCAAATCCTGTTCTTGTTTCTTTTTATTGCTGGTAGGTTTTTTACTTCTTTTTCTCTTTTTATTATTGGAAGAAGATTTGCCTTGCATAGACCTAATCTTTCTTGTAGCTGCTTCAGCATCAATAGTATTTAACTTATCTTCATATTTAGAACGAAAATAACTATATTTATCAGCAGAAATTTTACCAAATCTATAATCTGCTTCCAAACTACTTATGATTTTAAGAAGTTTATCTCTATCTTCAGACATTCCTACCCTCCCTGAACATTATAATAATATAATATTTAACATCATTAATTAATAAGTTTATCTTAAAATTCCGGATAAGAACCTAAAACTTTCAAAAAATAAGTATTTTCTTTGATTTCTTTGAGGATATTTTGGATGACTTCGTCATCCTGGTGCCCATTGAAATCAACAAAAAACAAATATTTGCCCAAACCCTTTTTGGAAGGTCTTGACTCGATTTTTGTTAAGTTAATATTATCTTTTTCAAATATACCCAAAATACGATACAAACCACCCGGACGGTCTTCATAGATTGAAAAAATAATTGATGTTTTATCTTTTCCTGTCTTTTCATGACTTTCCTTTGATAAAACAACAAATCTGGTTTCATTATTATCGGTATCTTGAATATTTGACTCAAGAATCTCCAAATCATATAACTCAACCACTTTTGCATTACCAATTGCGGCTTTGGATTTATCACCAACAATATTTTTAGCAGCATTTGCCGTGCTAATTGCATAATGAGGCTGTATCTTATTTTCAGCGATGAACTCCTGACATTGGGCTATAGCCTGGGCATGAGAATATACATCTTTAATATCCTCCATTTTAGTTCCAGGATTAACTATCAAATTTTGATTAATCGGAATAATTATCTCTTTATATATCTTTAAATCAAATTTATGGGCTAATGAATCGAGTGTAATTCCAACAGGCCCTTCAATTGAATTTTCAATTGGAACAATACCTAATGAACACTCACCATTACTTACACTTTCCATCACAGCAGGAATGGTGCAATACGGAATTAAATCTTGCCCTAAAATACTGGCGGCTTCATGAGTGAAAGTGCCCTTAGGCCCCAAAAATGAAATAAGAGAAATAATACTCACCCCTAAAAAAAATAAAAAAAGGATATTCAAGATTCTAATTTTTCAATTAGTCTTAAAATATCAGTTTGTGTTATAATACCAACAACCTTATCATTTTCAACAACCGGCAATCCATTAAAACCAGTTTCCATGATAATATTAGATACTTCAGTTATGGACATGTCTCTTGAAACAAATACCGGGTTTGAAGACATGATATCCCCAACTAAAAGGTCTTTAATTTGAGATTTTTGGTATTTTTCAGGAACGGATTTTCTGAATTCAATGAAAGCTCTCATCAAATCTTTGGAAGTGACCATTCCAACAAGTTTCTCATCATCAACAACAGGTACTCTGCCAATGTGTGCTTCAAGCATTTGTCTTCTTGCATGAACTATTCTTTCTGTTGGTGAAACAGAAACCACATTTTTACACATTACCTCTTTAACAGATATCTTATCAAATGCAATGCCATTGGCGAGAGTAACAAAATCAGCTTTTGATACAATGCCAACCATATCATCCCCATCCATTACCGGAACGGATCCAATACCTTTTTCTAGCATTATTTTAGCTACTTCACCTAATTGCATTGACTGAGGAACTGTAATAACATCTTTAACCATTACAGAGGAAACATGAAGCCTTGAGGCCGGCATGTTTTCATATTTTGAAGAACCAAGCTTGTTGGCAATGTCCCTCTCAGAGATAATGCCTGCCAGTTCTTTGTTATTTGTTACAGGTAAACGTGATACGTTATGTTTACGGAACAATTTTAAAGCATCAGTAAGATTTTGATCTTTGTCTACAGTAATTAAATCCTCAGACATCAAATTCTTAATTTGCATGTTATCATCTCCTATTAATGTTTAATATCTTTTAACTGCATTTAAAATGTCTCTTTCAGTGATAATTCCAATTACTTTATCATTTTTGACAATTGGAACGCCACCGATATTTCTTTCTGCGAAGAGTTCGCATAACTCGCCAACAGTCATTGTAGGTTTCACAGTGACAGGGTCATTAACCATTATCTCAGAGACAACTGTTTTTAAAACGTCAGTTGCCAAATTGGAATTCAAATTATCAAACAGTTCTTTTGCATTTAAAAATCTAATAACATCAGTAGAAGTTAATATACCTAATAATTTTTTAGCTGCCTTGGAGATATCCGCTTCACCGCCAACAATAGGAATTCTTCTTAAACCATTTCTAACCATGATTTTGCATGCACCTTCAAGAGGAGTCCCGGGAGTTGTTGTGAACACTTTAGGACTCATGAAATCCTGTACAGTATCTTTGCCGGCCACGCCAGCTAATGATAAAGCAATATCCCTTTCAGTTACAATACCTGCAAGTTTGTCATCCGCATCAACAAGAGGTATAGCACCTAATTGATTATCCAACATTGTTTCAATGGTTTCACCGATTGAAGCTTTGTTAGACAATGTAATTAAATCACGTGTCATGATCTCTTTGACTGGTTCGTTGATTGCAGCCAGGAAGTTGTCTTCATATTTTTTCTCAATAATGTTGAATTTTTTTCCTCCGCCAAAGAAATCTAAGATATCCATTACTGTTACAATACCCAATAATTTACCAGAACCAGGGTCTGTAATTGGCAATCTTCTAAATTCATGTTCCATCATAACTTTGGCAGTATCTTTGATACTTTTGGAAGGAGGAATAGAAACTACATCTCTGGATGCAATAGCCATGATGTCTCCTTCTTTATCATGAACTTTAGTTTCACGTTCGATTGCGCCTGTATTTGATTTTCTGTTAATGGATGTTTTATCTTTCATTTTCACACCTCTACTATAATTATATTCCCTAAAAATAAAATCGATATGTCAAAAACAAAATCACTCAATATCCAAAATTTTGTGGATTTGAGGAATAGTTAAAACTTCAAAATATTGCCCAACAATCTCGGAAAACTCAAATAATTTAAAATTAATATCCTTCCACTCATCCAGCGGACTAGAAGGTTGGATAATTATTTGAAGACTACTTTTGCTTGAAATATTATCAGATAATTTTTTGATTACCCCTTGAAATGACTTTATTTTTGTTGAAGGCAATATAACTACTTTACAATATACATTTATGCACTTCGCCATTAATAAATTTAGTGATTCAATCTCATTTAAAAATATTTCTTCATCAAAATCACCATCAAAATGCTCTGGCAATTTAATATCTAAAGAAACCATATCTAATTTTTCGATTGAATCGATATTGCCCGGCAAAGTCCCATTTGTCTCCAGCATAATATCTAAATCAAAGTTTTTACTAACTTGAGATATAAATTCAGGATATAGGCTAGGCTCACCTCCAGTAAATGAAATTGCCCTGCAATCAGGAGTTATGATTTTATTAATTTCATCCGTGACATTCTGAGGAGTCATCAGATTTCCTGATTTTTCTGATTTACTATCATTGGTGTCGCAGTAGTTGCAATTTAGATTGCAACCTGCAAATCTAACAAATATTTGTCTTTGACCTATTAAAAGACCTTCACCTTGAAAAGATGAAAAAATTTCAATGATTGGAGCTTTCATTATAAATCTTTCCTATACATTGCTCCCTGACCAATTCCCTCATTTACACATACTGAAACTGACTGTAAATTATCATATGTTTCTGATAGTTTTTTTGCCAAAGTTTCCGCGAAAAATTTAGATAACTCTTCAGCGGAGGTATAGGGAAGTGGTAAAAATACACAGTCCACTGATGGAAGAGAATACCCTTTACCATCAATTTTAAAGTAAACTGATTTTTGGTCTTTTAAATCGAAAATAGAATCTTCATTTTTATCAAAGTCCTTAAAATCAATTAAATTATTATAAACGGGGATTAATAATCTATGATCAAGTTCATCACAGATAGCTTTGGTATAAGCCTTAACATCTTTAAAATCAACCACAAATTCAAATTCCCCTGCTCTTTCACCATCAATTTCAACATCCACAAAGTAAGAGTGTCCATGAATAAATCCGCAGGATTCATGGCCGGGAATTACATGAGCAGAAGAGAACCTTAAATTTGATTGAATGCCATTAACTAAAATCTTCATCCTAACACCTTTGTTTTACTAATATCATTTTCAATTGTTTCCAATTCATTGGTGAATCTGTTTACAGTTTCATTTATTAAATCCAATAAGTTATTTTCATTAAATATCTGTTGATTGTTAACATCAATATCATATAATCCAATTGTTTCAACATCATCGGGAGTTCCTTTATCTTCCAAATTAAGAGCGAAATGAATCTTCGCTGAACTTAAAGATATGGAAGCTATTGAAATGGATAGCTTTCTACCGTCAACAAAAATATCATCACCTTCCCTTTTTGTTTTTACTCCATATTCTGCTAAAATTTCTCCAAATATCATTACCAGCAACCTTTGCCTTAAATAAGCAACCCTCATGTTTGGAGGCTGCTGATCAAAAAATTCGCAAATAAAGTTAACCATGTAATCTGATTTAATTTCCAGGCCAACATCTGCAAAATCCTTTAAATTATCTGGAGCGATATTGACTGGGCCAATCCATGTTATGATGGATGATCCGTAAATTCCGAATTCCTGAAAGGCCCAAGATGGGTTAATCTGACTTCCGTCATATTCAAAAATTTCATCAACATGCTTATGAGTAATAGTCATAGTAAAAACCTAAAAAATTAATTATACTATTAAATATAGTGCACTCAAATTATATAAACTAAACTAAAAATTGGTCTAATCTAGAAGATAGTACATTAAAAAATAATAACTTTAATAACAATCAAAAGCAAATATTAAGTATATGGATACTTCTGAAATTATTAAAAAGGCTGTAAGTCTGCCATTTAGAGCCTATAAAGGATTTATTTTGGTCATATTCCTATTTTTCCTATCTGAAATGGTGAATGAAATATTTAATCAAATTGAAATTGGAGAGTTGACAATGATGCTCTATTTTGCAATACCTCCAATATTTGCCATGATTATTCTCGGGTTCTGCATATCCATTGTCTACCACTACATTGATGATTCATTTGATATAAAAGAAGTATCACTTAAAACAACTACCAAAGCGGGCTTTAAAGACACATTAATAGAATTTTATTATTATTCATTGACAATAATCTTTACAACAGTTATAACATATTCCTTGGGAATTTATCACAACATCGATTCGTTATTAGATGGAATATCATACGTGGACTACAAGGTCAATACCTTAACTTTTCCCGAATTATTAAAGTTATTCACCCCAGACACATACCATCAATTAGCTTCCTCCGTCATAGCCACATTGGCAATATTTGTTATACTGTTTGCAATATTTTTCTCATATTGTTCATTGGCCAAAATTAGGTTGAAAGAAACTGGAGATATAGGAGAATCAATGGATTTCCTTAAGCTTACAAAGATTATCAAACAAAAAGGCATTAAAAAATATTTATCTTTCGTGATTTTAACTTTCATCATACTGGCATCAGTATTGTTCCTTATGAAAGCATTAGAAGCACATCCTTTAATAGGCAGCCTAATTTCCGCATTTACAGAAGCCTTTGCACTATTTTTCATCTTAGATTCATTCAGTTTATACTATTACTCTTAACAACATTAATTAATAAAAAGGACAATATTTAATCAAGGAGTTAAAACCATGAAACAAGTTAGAACAAGAGATTTCATTTACACCAGCGATGACCTGTATTTCGCATCAACCAATTACATTCACTCGGAAGACAGGGTAATTTCCTTTTTAAGGTATGTCCCAGACCCTGAAGGGGACCGTGAAAAAAATGGTAAAAGATATAGGAAAGTAGGGTCTGAAGAAGCCTACACATTTCTAAGAGAAAATCATCCTGACTATTTATATTTCTGTGATGTGACCAATGTTGAAATGATGGGGGTTCCTCTGGACAAAGTCGAAAGGATAATCAAACCGGAAGAAAGGTTGTTGGGTCTTAAAGAGACTTTTGAAAATGGCGGTGAAGTCAAAAATCCGGAATTAATAGCCAAATTGATGGATGTTGCTGACTTTTTCCATTTTATGGCAGATATTCCATATGACCACTTAGGAATTTCAGGTTCAATATTGCCTGGACTTCAAAAAAGTGATGTTAGTGATTTGGACTTTGTTGTGTATGGTCTTGACAACCACAGAAGAGCGATTGCCGCTTTTAAAGAAAACAGAGGCAAGGAAGTTTATCTCAAAGAGGTTGACAAACACATCACCGTTCAAGGCATCACCGATGATTATTGGGATTTTGTATACAACAAAAGAATGAGCGATGCAAGCCTAACTAAAGAAGAATTCAGATGGTACGAAAATAGAAAAGCGAATAGGGGAACAATAAATGGAACTCTATTCGATATCTTAGCCACTAAAGACTACGATGAAATTGAAGGCACTTGGGGAGATACAGTTTACGAACCCCTTGGAATAGCGCAAATCGAATGTGATATCGTGAGCGCTCTTGGAGCATTCGACAACCCTTCATTATACACAATTGAAAATGTTGAAGTCTTAGACGGCGTTGATGTGCCTTTAGTTGAAGTCGTTTCATTTACACACACCTATGCCGGCGAAGTGATTGATGGAGAACACGTGATAGCCAAAGGCAAAGTGGAAAAAGTTATTGTGAATGGTGAAGATGACCATTATAGGCTTGTTGTTGGAACTACCCGCGAAGCTATTGATGAGTATCTGAAGCTTAAGGAAAGCCCAGCTTAGATTATTCCTCATTTTTCTGAGAGATTGCCATCTCTCAAAACCTATTTTTGTATTCCCAATTGCATTTGCAAAACTGCCTGCAATAAACAAACATTATTATGATGCATAAAATTGAGTTTAAATAGCAAAATTACTAGCTATTTACTTTTTTTATTTAATTTAAAAGAATTTACTGTATTTATAACTTCTAATTATTTATATTATTAATTTTAAAGTAATATTACAGAATTTTAGAGGTTATTTTATGATAAACATATCTTCAATAAAAACACACATGTACTGTCCGATGAGCTTATACATCCAAAATCATGTTGATGAAACAGAAAACAAGAATTACCAATTAGCAATTGAGATTAAAAAGCTTAAAATTGATATTTTTGACTTAATTCAAAAAAATATGCGTAAAATCAAACAAACAATGAATATCCAGGAAATTGAACAAAAATTGTCATACAATATTGATTCATACATTCAAAACACTGCTGATTCAATAAAATCATTGGATTTGGATCTTGAAAATTCGCAAGTAAACGAAATAATTGATGACACTTATTTTAACATCAAAATAATAGCTTTAAAAATCAAACAAACAATGAATATCCTCAATAAAAATGCATTTGAGATAATTGACATGTTTTTCCCCAACTGCATGTATTCCTATATGTTAAAAGATACCCAACTTGAATTAATTGGAATATGCGATAAAATAGAAATTATTGACGGAAAATATTACCCAGTAACCATTAAAAATTCAAATCCCCCATTGAAAGGGGTGTGGGATCAAGATGCAATAGAACTAGTGGCATATGCAATACTCATTGAAGAGGAATTCGATACCGAAGTCTTTGTTGGTTTTGTCGATTATGAAAAAATCGGCGAAAGACGCCCTGTTGTGATGGATGTGAATTTAAGAAAAGGACTATTCGAAGTAATGCGTGAAGTTAAAGAAATAACGGAAAACAAAAAACTTCCAAAAGTTAAAAGCCACGTTAAAAAATGTGAAAGATGTGAATACAAAAATATTTGCATTAAAGATTAAAATTAAAGGGAGTTATTAAAAATAACTCCCCTATATGTCCATAAACATGATTAAAATTTAATATTGTCGCCTAAACGATTAATGTCAAAAACAGCAGTGTCTGCAACAGACATTACCGCCAGAACACCCGCCTGAATAGGATCGGTGATAATTAAATCAGCGTATTTGGTAACACTTCCCGGCATGTTAAGTGAAATTACGATTAGATCACCCTCTTGCTTAACTTTCTTAACGGCTTCCGTAATTTCTCCACCCATAAGTGAACCCGCCAAAACTAGAGCGCTTACACGAGGCAATCTTGAAATGGCTTCAATAGCTTCTGCCAAAGATTTTTCACCAACCAATGGAATTGTATCAATGCTTATGCGTTCTCCACGTATATTATGCCTATCTGCTTCCGTGATTGCACCCATAGCTACTTGAGATACCTGCGCCCCACCACCGACAATAATTATACGTTTGCCGTAAATGTCCAATTGGGAACCATGTAGTTCAACAGACTTAACTTCCCCAATATCTTCCAAATCTGAGACCAATTCGTCTATATCTTCAACATGTTCCAATTCCAAATTAATGGAACCGATGTTGTTCTTTTCGACGAAAAGATGGACATAGCTAATGTTAGCACCATGATTGGTGATAACATCAGTAATATCATCCAATACGCCTTTTTTCTCATCTGATTTAATAGTTAATGTATAATCACTCATTTTTTGGCCTGATTTTGTCCAATTCTGCATGAGCCCTTTTCCACATGCTTAAATAATTATCATCTTTAGTTACGGGAATGACTTCAAGACCCAATGCCTTATGTTCAGCAATCCATTCCTCATGAAATACAGGTATTTCTATTTTAATTGGCTCAGAGGTTTTATTTATAACAATCAAATTTCTGTAAGGAAAATCCCATTCTACAATGTATCCTCCAAGACTTACCATATGATACGGCCTCATAACAAATTTCATAAAATCACCTCATAATAATCCAAGTACAATAGATAACATTCCAAGCAATGTAGCTCCAAGTATTGTTGGCAATAACTGTCTGTTTGTAAATACCGGGCTAAATGCAGAGAAGATTCCCATCATGACTACAAATATTAATACCACCACAATGTTAATCAAAATACTAAATGACGTAATTGTTGGAGGAACTCCAAGGAACAATACTGAAAACAACACGCCAAGGACAAACATGAAAAATCCTCTGGTCAAATAAACGATAGCCCTGTATTTTGAAGCATATTCCATGTATGGTCCTTCAATAACATCACATTTCGCTTTAATTATTGAAAATGGATATTCGTTTAATATAATCATATAACCTATGAAAAATACAATGGCTGCAATGGCACCGGAAACTGTAAATAGGAATGGTCCATTAATCTGCTGATATCTAACAATATCTCCTAAGAAAATGCTTCTTGCCTGAGTCACAGGTGCAAACAATGCCAGATATAACGGGAAAGAACCATAAGTAATCATTCTTAGAGATCTTCTTGAACTTATGTCTTCAATGAATGACCTTGTTACACTATTATGGGCCGCACCCTTAATTTGGTCAGGGAACGGCATTCTAACGGACATGACAGATTTGGATAATGCTCCCATCAATACATAACATATCTCTTCAACTTTCAAAAGACCTACAATAGCCACCAGACTTGATAATGCCGGAATTGCAAAAGCTTGTGGAGTTAATGCGATTAGCAAACATAAAACCACAATAAAACATATTATTGGCAATATCTTATATAACCCAGGAACTGGAGATTCGACTTTAACATTTTTCTTAAACATGAATTTAATAGGAGCCATAATTCCAGGAGCAATTACAACAGGCCCGATTCTTTGCTGAATTCTAGCATGAATATATTTTCTTTCAATGCCAGGTAGCAATGTTGAAAGTATAAAGCAAACCAATACCGTGATTATTACTGCAAGAATTGAATAGACAATAGTATTTGAAAACATGATTTATCTCCTAATAATTTCAATTGCTCTATCAGTACATGTAAAACATGGGTCACATTGTACGATGCATAATTGGGCATCTGTAATCTGGTCTCCGATACATGCATATTGCATTGCACCAATATTTGCCATCGATGGAGTTCTTATTATACAGTGCCTTACCCTTCCACTTTCAAGTGCATATGAATGATATAAGGTTCCTCTTGGAACTTCAATATAACTTTCAGTAAAATCAGTGTCAAACATTTCCCAATTCCTATTAACTATTTTGCCTTCAGGGATGTTGGCAATAGCCTGACGTATGATTTTAATTGATTCAAATGATTCAAGAGCTCTCATTACCAAATTTGATTTCACATCACCATCCGGCTGTGTGATTACGTTAAAATCAAAATTATCATATTCAAACATTGTTGTTCTCAAGTCCCTTGCAACACCAGTTGCCCTAAGTGTTGGTCCGGTCACGGCCAGATCAATAGCTTGCTTTTGTGGAAGCACACCAATTCCTGTAATCCTTGACATCACGATTGAATCTGCTGTAAATCTTTCTACAAATCCTGTAAGCCCTTCTTCAACTTTATCCATATCTTCCTTAAGCCTTAACAATTTAGCATCATCCAAGTCACATCTTGGCCTTACTCCACCTAAAACAGAGCAACCGTATTGTACCCTATTACCTCCAATCATTGCAAGCAATTCCATTACGATTTCCCTCAGGTAGAATACTCTCATTGAAAATGTTTCGTGAGCCAGCACTTCACAACCGTGTGCCAAATACAAAAAGTGTGAATGCAAACGTTCAAGTTCACCCATTATGACACGAATATAAGTGGCCCTTTCTGGAATTTCAATACCCAGGCCTATTTCAGCAGTCCTGCATGAATTCCATATATGTGAATTGGAACAAATTCCGCAAATTTTTTCAGTTAAGGAATTTGCCTTTTCGACTGGAAGACCTTCCATAATCCTTTCAATACCCATATGATTAACACCAATAGTGATTTCCGCTTCCTGAACTATCTCATCCTCTACGAAAAATCTCACCCTATATGGCTCCAATGCAGCAGGGTGAACTGTACCCATTGGAATTTCAGTTTCAATAATATTACTTCTTGGTACTTTCTCATCCATCAAATCCCCTCTTTAATCCGCATCCAATAATATAGGTAACAGTGATACGACTCCGGCCAAGACATCTTGCGGCCTTACGGCACAACCCGGAACTTTCGCATTTACCGGTATAATATTTTCGACTGGCCCTTCAATTTCCTCTGATGGAATATCACCATAACAGTTTTTGTATACTCCACCCATCAAGGCACAACTTCCTGCAGCTACAACCAACTTAGGATTAGGAATAGCTTTATAGATTTCCTCCAATGGTTTTCTGTTTAAATGTGTAACCGGCCCTGTAACAACCAATACATCAGCTTCACGAGGATTCCAAGTTAAAAACACATTATATTGCTCAGCATCAAATCTCGGTGATAATATTGAGTTGACAATCTCAATATCACATCCATTACATCCACCAGTATAAACCAACATGACATGTATTGCCCTTGCTCTTGAAAATGATTTAATGCCCATCTAATCACCTTCCTCCTTATTTTTCAATACTGTTGTATCTGACAAGTATTGTGCAATGAATTTAAGCTTATCCTCTGAAATTTTAAATGGTTGTTCTATGAATTCGCTAACATCGACTTCCTGATCGCCCACACAACTAGGATGTATAGTTCCTTTTTCACCATAAAGTGAATATATCGGGCAGAAATCATGACAGTAATAACATACAACACATTTTTCAAGATTAATTTCAGGTACTTCAGTTTTAGTCCAACCATCAGTTATTTTAACAGGACTTGCTAATTTTTTCATCTCGACTGCACCTGTCGGACAGACATTTGCACAACCCCCGCATCCAATACAAGCCTTTTCATCAACCCTATCATCGACTTCTACCGAAAGTGTTGAGATTTGCCTTCTCAATTCCATGTCTGTAACCCTATCAGCTGCAAAAAAGATTCTTTTAAAGTTAGTGAAAGCTCCTTCCAAAGCTATTTTAAGTATATTTCTCATTTAAATACCCTCTATTGAATCTTTAAAATTTCTTTCGAACAAGAATGCTCTTGCAGGACATGCATTTTTACATGCTCCACAATAAGTACACTTTTCATCATCTACTACAAAGTTACCATCAATTTCATCAATTGCTTCATATGAACATATTTTATGACACAACCCACAATGCATACATAGTTTTTGCTCAATGAAATTAAATCCATCTTTAATCTCATTTTTATACAATGTGGATTTAGGAATCGCATCAACAGGACAGTGAACAACACAGTTTTCACATAAGATGCATTTATCTAAGTCAACAGCTATTGTTCCCCTATGTAATGTGATAGCATCTTCCTGGCATAGCTCAACACATATTCCACAAGAAATACAGTCCTCCGATACTGAACCATCCCATGAATGGGTCATGAATTGACGTGCTCCGGTTTCATCACAAACCTGAACACATTTTCCACAGGACACACAGAAACCGGATAATGTAGGTAATTCTTTGTCATCATACTCATCATAAATAAACATCTCATCATCTTCAGCCAATGTCTGAATCGGACAGGAATCGATTGCAAGTTCATGAGTTGTATTTTCTGTATCGGCAGTTGGATCGTATCTTAACTTACCATCGACATTTTTAAGTGATTCATTCTCACATAAATCAGCACATAACCCGCAATTCAGACAGGAAACAATTGAACCGTTTGGTTTTTGATTCAATTTATTAACAATGATCTCAAATCCTTCAACTGAAATTGCATTATGAGGACATGCTTTCATACAATTAAGACAAAGTGTGCATGAAGATTTGTTAACCATTTGGCGTTTGTTCATTGATTCATTAGGACAAACATCACTGCATAACCTACATTCACTACAAATTCCCTCATCTCTATCAATAGAGACATGAATTGCACCAGTTGGACAGTATTCTTGGCATCTTCCACATAAAATACATTTTTCTATATCTGTACCTACATAAGTTCTTGTAACCTCTTTGGTTTTAGTTTCAACCTTATGAGGAACATTGTCCAATGGAGGATTCAAGATTTTTAATGAATTTATTAAATTTAGCTGTTTTTCTTTTTCAAGCTCATATCCATCCACACGATTTGGACATACCTCCTCACATACTCCGCAACGTGAACAGATTCCATATACAATTCCATCTTCAATAGCAATATTGCTGGTTGGGCAATTGTACATGCATATTCCGCAGCCATTACATTTGGCTCTGTCTACAACATAACCCCCATAACTATTGATGAAAATTGCACCATTTGGACAGTTTTCATAACAAATTCCGCAGGTAAGACAACTAAAAGCTATACCATTAATGAATCTAATAGCTTTTGTAGGACATTGTTTAATACATTCCCTTTTTCCATCACATGTATTAGTTGATAAAAACATTATAACAACTCCTTATTTACTCCTTGCAAATAGTAGTTTACCTACAAAAATTCCTATTAAAGCAGATAAAAATGCAGTGGAAATCGGCAAATCTGTGTAAAATGGGAAATTACCTAATTGCCAAGCTACAACAATTCCCGCTATAAGTATTACTACAAATGATGCTAATGTGAATTCTGCATCACCAATATTAAGTTTAATTTGAGATCCGATAATTAAACCAAATAATAATCCGAATATAATTGGCCCTAAACTTAACATCATTCGCTCTCCTCTACTAATTTTTTAAATCCTGCAAATGCAATAGCAATTGAGGACAATCCTACAAATACTTTTAATCCCACAAATATATTGAGATATGGAATGATGCCCGCATTAGTAACATCAGGATAATGCAGAGCATTTTGGAAAGCTACAGGAACAACATTGAGTAAATCTGTTCCTACATTATAAAGATAAAATCCGCCAAGGAACAGACCTATCAATCCAAATATTATGAAACCTAATGCCCCAACTGATTCAAAGATCTCAACATATAAATGAGATAACTCTAATGGAGAATTTCCTAAGCCATAAACAAGGATAGACAATATAATTCCACTAGCTATCATTGCCCCACCTTGGAAACCTCCTCCCGGAGTGATATGACCTCCAAGGACGGTCATTATACCTAAAGAAATCAATAAGATTGAAATTGGAAAAGATATAATTTTTAAAATCATACTACCCTGACTCATCGTTTATCCCCCAATAATCCTCTACCAAATATAAGCAATACTACCAAACCGGCAGTTAACAATATAATTGATTCTCCTAATGTATCGTATGCTCTAAAATCAAATATAACAACAGTGACCATGTTTGGAGCTATCTGAGTTCCTAATGCATTGTAAATGTTGCTTACACCCGGAGTAATCATGCTGCTAATATTAAATATTGCATCAGCCAAAGTGACTGAAAATATTGCAGTCAAGACCGCTGCAAGCAAACTACGAATTGTGTTATTAGACAAGAATACCACCCCAGTATAAACATATGACAATAACCGTAAGTGTTACGATTGCATAAAACAACATTTTTTCAAGTGAATCCTCTTGTTCAATCTTAAACTTAGGAATAAGTGGAACATTTGAAAGTAACACAATGGCCAATATAAATGCAACCAAACCAGAAAGCAAGACATTTACATGGCGCAATAATAATGTTGAGAGCACTAATGAAACAATTAAAAATATTTCTGCAGTAAGGCTTCCAGAAACATCGGCATTAGTTACCGGGCCCGGTGAAAACAATTTTTTAAACTGTTTTACAACATCGAATATCTGATCATACAGTTTCATAATATCCCTCCTACAAAGCTAGAAATTCCATTTGTAACCACATCAGGGAATACACCTAAAAGGACAATTATAATCAATAGCACTCCCATTGCAAATATCATTGAACGAGGAACCTCTTTTCCTTCAAGTTCCAATTCATTTGGTTTTGGTCTTAAAAACATTGCATAGAACGTTTTTACAAATACTACAAATGTAGCTATGCTCACCATTATGGCCAAAATTGACAATTCAGGATATCCGCAACTTAAAGAAGCTTGAACAAGCATTAATTTAGATTGGAAACCGCTTAAAGGAGGTACACCTGCCATGGCCATACCTCCAATCAAAAGCATTATTCCAACTTTTGGATGATATGCCAAAAGGCCCCCTAGTTTGCGTGTATCCACTTCATTTGTTGCATTTACAACAGCACCAAATCCAATGAACAATAATGCAGTAATAATAATTTCATTCAAGGCTTGGAAAAGACCTGCAGTTATGGCAAACTGTGTTCCAAGACCAATACCTAATCCAATGAAACCCAACTCTCCAACAGCCAAAAATCCAATCATCCTTCTGAAATCTGTCTGAGTAAGTGCAAGAGAAACACCCAATATCATAGCCAAGATAGAGAAGAAGACTATGAGAACTTCAAATATTGGAAGTGATGAATATATTCTTAACATGATCAATACGATTGAAATCATTGAAATGACTGTAAATGACTGGAGCAAAGCTGCTCCATGAGGTTCTGCCTTTGAATATATTCCAGACTTGATGGTATGGAATGGTGGTAAACCGGAAGCGTATAACCAACCAAAGAATATTAATGCGAGTGACATCAAGAACACTGGAGAAGAAGCACTGACCAAACCATTATGAACAGCACTGGCAATATCTGTAACATTCACACTACCAGTCAATGCCAATAGGAATCCAATTCCCAAAAGCATTATCGGAGACCCGATTGATCCTAAAACCATATACTTAAGAGCCATTTCATAACTGTAATCAATCGATGAAGCTGCAACAATACCAACTTGTGCTAAAGCCAATATCTCAAAGAATACAAACATGTGGAATATATCATCTGTTAAAATCATTGCTGTAACCGCCGCAGTACCCAAGAACAGCAGGAATAAATACGGTCCTGAAACCTCTTTATATTTGTTTAAATAAATGAACACAACCAAGAATGTTAGAAGACCTATCATTGCAATGAATATTTGTTGCAAGAACGTAAATGAATAGGTAATAGCAGGATGGAACATCACATTTGTTACATTATCCATTATAGGAGCATATCCTCCGAAATAATGAAGGCCATAATTTGAAGCCAGCGGTATGATTGGAAGACAAATCGCTACAACAAATGCAAAAATCTTAGTTACCTTGTTGAATTTTGAAAATGCACTAATAATCAATGCAGCCATCAATGGAACTATAACCATAAGTGGAATTAATTCATTCATTGTATTCCTCCTGTTTTGATGTGTCTGCCAACATTACTTTAGTGGACAAAGTACCATATTTTCTATACAAAACCATTACCAAAGCCAACATAACCGCCAAAGTACTTGCGCCTATTACAATACTGGTGAGCACCAAACCGAAAGGCAATGGATATGCTGCATTTGCTGCAAACCATGAAGTATCCATTCCAGGCATTAAGATAGGTACAACACCGCCAGGCCTATAACCAATAGCAACAATGAATAAATTAGCCCCTTCTTCAATAAAACTAATACCAATTATCTTTTTTATGATATTATCAATGAAAATTGCTGAATAAAGTCCAATAACGACTAAAGCAACAGATGTGAATAATATCGTGATTTGAACGTATGCCATTAGTTATCCTCCCTTTGAGTTTTTTGAACAGCCAAAGCAATAAATACAGGAATTATAACTGCACATACAATTGCCTGTGTTAAAGCAACATCAGGTGCCAAAAGTATTTGGAATAGAACTGCCAGAGCCCCTCCAGAAAATCCTGTCAAAATTGCAGCTTTTAATAAGT
The DNA here is from genome assembly GCF_045644645.1 of Methanobrevibacter sp. Lineage (GTDB taxonomy): Archaea > Methanobacteriota > Methanobacteria > Methanobacteriales > Methanobacteriaceae > Methanocatella. The sequence continues at coordinate 1,002 of NZ_JAZRHE010000022.1, read as the reverse complement.
CTTTTTGAATAAGAGCAAGGATTGCGCTAATAATAATTATAACCATTAATACAAACTCCAACATTTTTACTCACCCTCATCAATTTCCAACATAGTAACTGAGAACCTTTCATCCACCTTAAGCTTTTCAGAATTTTCACTTTCCAAAGATTGCATTCTTTCTTTAGACTGGATGAAAGGATTACTGTCATCAACAACTTCTTCAACAGCCACTAAATCTAAGTTATTTTCTCTATCTTCTTTTTTCCAATAAGCATTAGCTATCGCATGTGCGGCAAACGGTGCAAGAATAAAGTAGATTCCTGCAAGCAAATATTGGCCAATAGCAATCATAGCAATAATACAGGCAATATCAAAAACACCAAAAATATGGATTCTTGCATAAACAAGATTTTTAGTGTCATTTGATAAAGATAAAACGCCAACTGCTGATACAATAATTAAAAATGCTGATATAATCAGAAGAGCAGATTGAATATATTCTATCATTTATCCTCCCCTCCTACAACTACAGCAAAAACAACAGTGCCAACGAAACCGAATAATATTAAAGCTAAAGATATATCGCTATGGAATCCAAGATTGTATATATCTCCACCAACCAGCAATGCTACCGCAAAAGCATTGATAATTACAGAGCTTGCTAAAAGCCCCATGGCAGTGGATTTATATGCACCTGCCCTTAAAGCAGCCAACATTAATATGATTAATGCAATAACCACCAAATATTTTGAAACAAATAATATATCCATACTATCTCACTCGACTATTTAATGAGAAAATGTATTATTCCAACATTTTCTTAATATACGGTTCAAAAGGAATAATATCCTCTTTTTCTCTTGGAGAAATAGCAGCTACTTTAATAATGTTATTTTCACTGTCCAAATCGACAGACAAAGTACCAGGAGTTAAAGAAATACTATTTGCTAAAATTGTTTGAGAAACAGGCCTCTCCAAAACTGTTTCAATATCAACAACAATAGGATCAATATTTCTCCT
>NZ_JAZRHE010000021.1:0-9002 GCF_045644645.1 Methanobrevibacter sp. | reverse complement strand
CAATAACACAAGTCGTTTAATATCAAAAACTGATAAAATAAACTTATCGAGTTGATTATGGAACTTAATTATGATGGGCAGAAAAATAGCAGTTTAAAAGACAATCCTCTTTTAAAAATCGAATATACCTTTAAAAATCCGATCACAATTCTAAAAAGTAAAATATTAAATATAATATTCATTCATTAATTCACAATAATTATGTTCTACTAATTTTAAAAAAAGTCAGATTCATAAAAATTTCAGAACTTCATCACATGGACTTGCAAAAGTATCTATGCCTGCAACTAATGTATTAGCAGATTAAATATTTGATAAAGGAAATTAATTTAAAAACAAACAGTAGTTAAAATTATGAGAGCTCCTTTCAAGTATTCTGATTGTTGGTTTTGCTGGTGAAATAAAAAAGTAAGTACTGCCCACCAGATACCATTACCCACATAACTTGCATTAATACACTCACCATTGGGACGATAAATAGTAATTTATTTATCTACAACAAATTGAATCCGGTTTAATAAATTACAAAGAAAAAATGCTCAAAAAAGTAGCAAATTATCCACTACTTTTTATTGATATATAACTCAATTTATTAAATAAATACCTCATTAAGGAGGAATTCTCTTTTTATCAAATAGTCATAAACTTTTCACTGAACAGGAAGTTATGATTTATCCCCCTGCCAAAATTGTTTTTCTTCCTTCTTTTGAAATTTCTTCTTTTTTAAATTCTACATTGAATTTAACATTTTCAATTGTTTCTTTTAATGCTTCAAGGGTTTCATTTCTATGAGAACCTAAAACAGCAACTAAAAATAATGTGTCTCCTGTGTAAAATTCACCAATATAATGAACAACTGAAATTTCATGAACATTATATTTAATTTTAGTATTGTCAACTATTTTCTCAATTTCATCTACAGTTTTTTCAACATCAGGAGTTGATAAAATCAACTTTTCCAAATGCATATTCTCATCTTTTCCACGAACCATTCCTTCAAAAGTGAAAATTACTCCAGAATAATCAATTTTATTATTCTTTTTCAAATCAGCAATTAAATCAGCTGCTGTAATTTTATCATCCTTAGCTTTTATAACTTGTACAACCATTTTAAAAACACCATTTATTTAAATAAAAATTAAAATTAAGAGGTTTTTTCAAACCCCTTCTATCTCATTCAGATTTTCAATTTGCTTGTCAAAATCATTTAACTTGCGGGCAAGCCCCTCAAAGTAAGGAATATATACCTTTGAAAATGCCAATCTATTCGGATTTTCATCAGCATTTGCAATCTGTGTTTTCACCCTTTCGATTTTACGTTCAACTTCATCATACATTAAATCACCGGGGAATTCACCAATAAATACTCCATCCGCACCATTATCAAGTGCATATTTAATATGGCTAGGCCTTACACGATTAACAGAGTGAACTTTTATTATATGTATCGATTCCGGATAATTCAGTCTATTAACTCCAATATTATCCGCCGCAGTATAACCTATAGAATCCAAGAATACCAATATGATACGCTCATCATCCACTTTCTTAGATAATACACCATTAATTGTAGCGAATATCTTCTCATCAATATTACCGTTAATGTTGATTGCACCATGTTGACAAACAGTTAAACATTTTCCACAACCGTCACAACTCATCGGATCCAAGACCAGTTCATCATCAATAATGCTTAAAGCCTTAAACTTACATTTAGCTAAACAGTCCCCACATAATTGACATTTTTCATGGTCAATATCTGCAATGAATGGTTCAATTTCTACTCCACCATGATTGTATTCACTGACTTTAGATGCTGCGGCTGTTGCTTGCATTATCGAATCAGTAATATCCTTGGGGTCTTGTGCAGTACCACAAACAAATACTCCCTGAACATCTGTTGTAACCGGTTTAATTTTGGGATGTGATTCTTTTATGAATGAATCTTCCGTAGTTCCAATGTTTAAGATTTCTGCAATTTCCTTAGTTCCTTCAGAGGGTTCCATCGCCGTTGAAAGTACAACCATATCACATTCAATTTCTTCAAATTCGCCTTTAATGGTGTTTTCAACACGTACAATGAAATTATCCCCTTTAACGGCAACTTCACCAGGTCTCCCCCTTAAGAACCTAACTTCATTAGATTGTGTATGTTTATAGTATTTTTCAAACATTCCAGGAGTTCTCACATCAGTATAACAAATTAAAACATCAGTACCAGGATACTTGTGTTTAATGATGTTTGCATTTTTAGATGCGACCGAACAGCATATTTTAGAACAATACTTATGTCCATCCGGCTTTTCATCCCTTGAACCTACACATTGAATCATCACAACTCTTTTTGGAACTTCACCATTGGCTTTTAATAATTTGCCTTTTGTTGGTCCATTTACGCCAGTTATACGTCCAAGTTCCGCTTGTGTAATAATATCCGGATGTCTTTTATAGGAGTAATCAGGCCTTTTATTAGGGTCTATCAATTGATGACCGGTAGCTATTATAATAGAACCTACCTGAAGTGGAACTTTCTCAGGTTTTTGTTTTAGAGAAATTGCATCCATCATACATTGACGTTTACACTCCCCGCACTTTGTACATGCATCCCCGTCAATTACATATGCTTCAGGATAGGATTGTCCATATGGTCTATAAATTGCTTTCCTTAAAGATAAACCTTCATTCCAGTCATCGGGAACATTGATTTCACAGACATCACTACATTTTCCGCATGCGATACATTTATCGATGTCAACAAATCTTGGAGATTTCTCTACAATAAGGTTATATGTTCCAGCATGACGATTTGCACTGATAATCTTTGAGTTAGTCCAAACAGTTATGTTTTCATTCCATACCAAATCATTTAGAATAGGATTAAGCAAACACATACCGCATTCTTCAGCAATTTTCACTGGAGAGAAAACTTTTCCGATTTTAGCCATATGCCCACCTAATGTTGGTGACTGTTCGATAATAGTGACTTTTGTTCCCTGTCGTGCAAGGGATAATGCTGCATTCATTCCAGCAATCCCCCCTCCAATAACTGCTACCTCATCAGGGGTTTGACAGTAAATAGGATTAACTTCATCTGACTGCTTGACCTTTTCTATAGATGCATTAATAAGCGTGATGGCTTTTTTTGTAGCTTTCGGTTTATCCTCATGAACCCAAGAACATTGTTCCCTTATATTCGCCATATCCATCAAATAAGGATTTAGAGGTCTTACATAATCTTGGAATGTTTTTTCATGACTTATAGGCGAACATGCGCCAATTACAACCCTATCCAAATGATGTTCGATAATTGCATCACGTATGATTTTACGTCCATTTAATGAGCATAAATTTTCAAATTGTTCTATTACCTCAACATCAAGTGATTGTCTGACTTCATCCAAATCTACGGTATCGGAGATGTTTCCACCACATTCACATAAGAAAACACCAATTTTCAAATCTCCACTCATGATTCAACCTCCTTTAATTCTGTAATCACAGAATCGATTTTGGAAGTGTGTGCCTGAACACCGACAACACTCTCCCAATCAGCACCCATTGCAATAGCAATGAATTGGGAAATATTCAAGTGAATCGCTTTAAATTCCCTACCTTCCCTTTTAGAGATTAATGGTTGATATCTGTCAAATTGTATATGGCAATTAGGACATAAATGCACTACAATTTCAACACCTTCATCCTTAAGTGAATTCATTTTGTCTGCTGTCGCTGTAAATGATAAATCTGGATTAGAATATCTTTGCCTAAATCCTGTACCGCATGATGCTCTTTTATGATCATACCATCCAATTGTTTTGCATCCGCAGGCTTCAATGAGTTCATCAATTATATTCGGATCCCTTACACCAGCAATGGTATCTTCATAATGAACTTTACAGTAATGACACCCATGGTGGGTAGCTATCTTGTATTGGCTTAAATCATATTTAATATGCTTTTTAATTTCGTCTTTTTTACCATATAAAATATCTACAAAATGAAAGATATTTTCTGTAGGCATCAAATCATTTTTTTCATATTTCAAATGGTCCAAACCATTTTCTTCAAATAAAGTATTGATTTCATCCCGCAAGTCATCTTTATTATTTAATAACTTAACGGATTTTTTGTTAATTGCATAACATGTAGCACACATCATTACAAGATTAGGTCTTCCGAGATTTTGAGCAACTTTAAAATTACGTGCCCCAATTGCAGTTGTTGAAACTTGATCAAAAACATCAGAATAATGTCCTAATCCAGTACAACAAGTCTGTTTTTCAGAAATGCCATAATCAATACCTAATTTTTCAAAAACATATTTTGTCGAGGATTCAATACCAGGATACTCTACACTTACAAGACAACTTCTAAACAGAAGAAGATTTTTATCTGGAATATCTTTCATTTGTTAGCCTCCTCTTCTTGTGATTTTCTAATATTTTCCATTCTTTGCTTAAATCCAGTAATTGTTAAAATTAAACTAACTTCCTCAATAACATCTTCTGGAGGCATTAATGGAGGATAAAGATTTAATTTATCCCTATTTTCTTCTAATTTTTCAAATCTAATCTCCTCCCATCCAGGGACATCTTTTGCAATATCCTCAAAAAATATTTCCGGGATTGCACCAATTGCAGCATCAAAATATGAGTCGGCAAACCCAAGATATTCATAAAGCTTATCCCATCCTATACCTTGGTTTATTGCAAATTGTTTTAATATTTGATTTACTTCACAAACACTGTTCCCAACTGGACATACACTATGACAAGTATAACAATAAAAACAATTCCATAAATAATCTTCATGCATTATTGTTTCATCACCGTCAAGAACTCTTTCAATAATTTCTCTAGGATTATATTCAGAATGGCGTGCTGCAGGACATGTGGAAGTACATAAACCACATTGCACACATTTCAAGACACCATCATCGCGAGTATTCTTTACATTAACTATTACATCTTCTGCAAAATTAATGGGGGCGTCATTAATCTTTTGTTGAGTAGTCATTAAAACCACCTCACTACAAAGTAAATTCCTGTGTTTCAATTAACTTTTTCAACTGATTTGATAATTTATTTCCTCTTAATCTATCAGATTGCCTACAGATAATTGGCACATTGACTAATTTATCATTAATTTCCAAATCAACATCGCCGGTATTCATGTCAAATGCATCATTCTTACAGAAGTGAGCACATAATCCACATCCAAAGCACCTTGTCAAATCCAATCTTTCATTTGCAAATGCCTTTGTTGGACAAATCTCTTCAATCGTACATGAATCACATTTTGAACATTTTAATCTGTCATATTGTGGTCTTAAATCATAGCCTTCCCACATTTCTTTGTAGTTGGTTTCACCTAATGGTAAATGACGACCCTTGATTTCTGCTAATGGCAATTTAATGTTTTCATCCGTGATGAGCAGATTATTATATATTTCCTCATTTAAAACTGGAATAGGTATGGCCACAGTATCATAAACTTCACCGCCCTGCCCAGTTTTATATCCACCGAGATAATATGGGTCCATCTGCTTATAATCAGCAGTCAACATTAAATTCGGTTTTTCAGCACTAGAACGTGTACCGTCACCTAAAACATACCCCTCAGCTCCATTGAATAAAAATCTGGTTCCAGTTTTTATTACATTGTGTGGAATATCATTTTGCAATGGATTCAAATCGCCACATCCTGAAAATGTTAAACCAGAAAGATTTCCTTCTAATGGAATTGCGGAAAAAATAGAATTAATTGGTTCGTTATAAGTATTAACAAAAGCAGTATAATTTTTAAATGCCATTCTAGTTCCTATAATTTGGCCTCTTCCAATATCATCTATAGTTATTGTGTTTTCAATAGTTTTACCTTCAACACTTTCAACTCTCACATCAATTGTTTTGCCTTCCAAAAGTTCTTTTAAAACAAAACCTCCACCATAATTGTGGTCATATATTGAATGAGTAGTCCCATGAAGTATAACATCAATTGCACCTAACCATTCGTTTGGACATGGTCCTGCATGTGCTGGAACCCCATTTAAAAATACTTCTTCAGCTCGTATGAATTCCCCCGGTCCAGAAACTATAAAATTGAGTATAGCAGCTGTACCACTCATTACACCACAAGTTCCTGTTGTAACCACATCAACTTCATCAAAACTTGGAGTGTTACCTTCTTTAATAAGTTTTTTAAACTCTTCTGCCGTGTAGATATTGGCATCGCCGTTTTCAATCTTTTGATTGATCTGGCTAATAGTTCTTTGATTAGTCAATTTCACTACTCTCCTAAACTTTCCTTATTTTCCAATTTGCTTCTTCTTTAAGACAATAAATCCCTTAAAGGTTTAATATCATCACTGGAATCCATGCCCGAGTTTAGTGTATTATCCAGTAGGATGAAATAGACTAAGCTTTGTAAGGTAAATTTTTACTTTTACCAAAGCAATCTAGGATTTAATCAATTTCATCATTTGATTTCGCCCGATTTTATCAATTGATATCTTTCACCTTCTCATATTTTCTCATTATAAAGAAGAGTTGATATTTAGATAAACTATCCCTTCCATTTAATTTTTTAAATTTTAAGATAGAAACTTAAAAATATCACAATAGTTATATTTTTAACTTATAGTATTTAAATATAACAATAGTTAACTTTAATGGGAAAATCTATCACAAAAAAGTAAACTCAAAATCTGAAAAATGTAATGTTGTTCAAGGTGAAACTATGGCAAAAGACTATCATGTAATCGAAGCGTTAGGTAAAACAGAAGTAGTAATAGAAAATGGAGAAGTAACCTCAGTTGGAGAACCCCTTGTTGATTTCTGCCCTATTTTTTATAAAATTGATGGTGCTGAACATCTAACTAAAGATTTCATAAAATGGAATATGGAAAAAAGAATCCGGGAATTTGGAATGTGCACACCTCAAAGAGTAGTGAAAATGAAAGATTTCATGAGCTTTGGAATATCTGAAATTCTAAGAACAAACATTGAATTAGGATTGATTGACTGTGTTGTTGGCGTGTGCGAAGGTGTTGGAACATTACTGATGACAGATCCTGAAATTATTCAGGGAGTAGGTGGTCGAGTATCGGCACTTATTAGCACTACACCCATACCGGAAGTTATTGAACAAGTTGGAATTGAAAACGTATTAAATCCAGAAACAGCTGATTTAAACCCTATTAAAGGATTGGAAATGGCAATTGAAAGAGGCTATAAGAATATTGCAATTACAATTTTACCATCCAAATCAATTGAAGAAATCGGCCAATATCCTTTGCCCGATGGTGTAAATATATATATGTTTGTAGCACACACCACGAATGCAAGTTTAAAAGAAGTGGAAACTGCATTTAAATACTGTGAAGTCATTACTGCATGTTCATCTAAAAATGTTAGAGGTTGGGCTGAAAAAGAAAAATCATACTATTCCGGATCCAAGGTTCCGATTATTGCAATTACTGAAAAAGGAAGAGAATTCTTAGATAATCGGCTTGAAAAAATTGGTAAACCACTGACAACCAATGATTATCCAATGAATAAAGAAGAACATTCAAAACCATTAGTATGAAAAAAGTGAAAGAGGAATTAATTGAATATCCTCTCTTTAATATAATATTTCAAAAAATAAATATGGGAGATTCAATCGAGTCTCCTAATATTTTCAAATGCTTTTTCAATATATTCATCTTGGTTCATGTCTTCACATGCTTTTTTTGAAAAATCTAAATCTGCATGTGTTTGCGGATATCTTGGAACTGCACTACATCCTCCATCATCAATTTCAGATATTTTAAACGTTCCTATATCCTTTGCAATAGCAGTGATTTCTTCTTTATCCAAACCAATTAATGGAGATAATATTGGTATGTTCACACCATATCTTGTTACTAAAATATTGGGCAATGTTTGTGATGCAACCTGACCAACACTGCTTCCATCAACAATAGCATCGGCACCCAATTCTGTTGCTAACTTTTCTGCTATTTTATACATTCCAGATTTACATAATACACAAGTCATTCTCTCCGGAGCTTTAGTTTTAGCAGTTTGAAGATATTCACCATAGTCTACAACTCTTTTTTTGATAGGTGATCCTTTTGCATATGTGTTCAATTGATCAACCAATAAATTAAAGTTTTCAGTTACTTTTGGACCTGAAAATGGGTCATTGTTAAAGTGAAGCGCTATGACCTCACAACCCCTTTTCATCATCAGATATGCGGCCACTGGCGAGTCAATTCCACTTGAAATTAATGCAACAACCTTTCCCTGTGTTCCAAGAGGCAAACCTCCTGGACCCTTGATTTTTTCATGGAAAATATATGTATCATTTTCCCTAACTTCAACAAAAATAGTCAATTCAGGATTTGTCAAATCAACCGGTGCTGATACGACATTTCTTACAATGTTTCCGCAATATGCACCCATTTCCTGTGAAGTAAAGTCATGATTTCCTACACGCCTGCAATTAATTGCAAATTTTGTGTTCTCATCAATAAGATTTTCTTTAATTAAATCTTTAACATATTCAGTTAAATCTTTTTCAATATCTTCGTATGTTGTTTTAGTTGATACTGCAGGAGAATATGATACTACACCAAACACATGATTTAATTTTTCTATTCCCTCATCAAAGTTTTTTGGATGAATATATAATCTACCTTGATTCCTTTCAACTTTACATTCAAATGTTGCCTTAATATTTTTAACAAGTCTTTTTTCAAAACGTACCCTTATTTTAGGACTTTTTACACCTATTTCACCATATCTAGCCAGTATTAAATCGTAATTCATTCAAACACTCTCTAATTTTGATATATGCTGAAAATTAATAGCAATCCCTTCAATACTAGTTAAAATATAACAGCAAGTATAACATATAAAATTTGATATTATATAAATGTTTTTATAAGATTGTTTAAAAAACAAAAAGAATTATAACACTTTGATATCCTTTAAATGTTTAATTAAAGCAAATAGTGA
>NZ_JAZRHE010000020.1:0-8500 GCF_045644645.1 Methanobrevibacter sp. | reverse complement strand
TAATATGTTATTTACAAAAGTGATAAGTAACTGATATTTAAGTGATTATTATGGAATTTCCCACAACAAGAATGAGAAGATTAAGGAAAAATGCTAAAATAAGAGACATTGTCCGTGAAACTAAACTTCAAAAAGAAGATTTGATTTATCCGATTTATTTTAAGGAAGAGCTTAAGGATATGGAAAAGGAAGAAATTTCATCCCTTCCAGGTGAATTCAGATATTCTTTAGATGCGGGAGTTGAATTTGCAAAGCAGCTTGAAGCCAAAGGTTTGAAATCAATCATTGTATTCGGAATACCAAAGGAGGAAACCAAAGATGAAATAGCTTCTCCCGACTATTCGGCAACAGGAATTGTTCAAAAAGCTATTAGAAAGCTTAAAAAGGAAACCAATCTTGTTGTAATAAGCGATGTCTGCTTATGCCAATACACTTCTCATGGCCATTGCGGCATGATTGTTGTAAATGACGATACTGATGATGGAATCGAAATATTGAATGACGAATCACTTCCATACATTGCCAAAGTGGCCCTTTCCCATGCAGAAGCCGGAGCGGATATCGTGGCACCTTCAGATATGATGGATGGGAGGGTTGGTGCAATCAGACAGACTTTGGATGAAAACGGTTACACAAATGTTATGATAATGTCCTATTCAGCCAAATATGCATCTGCATTTTATGAGCCGTTCAGGGTTGCGGCATGCTCATCACCACATTTGGGTGATAGAAAATCATATCAGATGGATCCTGGAAATGCAGTAGAGGCAATCCGTGAATGCGAGTTGGATGTTATTGAAGGGGCAGATTTCCTGATGGTAAAACCTGCACTTCCATATCTGGACATTGTTCGCATGGTAAAGGATGAGTTCATGTTGCCATTGGTTGCCTATAATGTAAGTGGGGAGTATTCCATGATTATGGCCGCCATTGAAAAGGGATTTTTAACAGAACGCGCCATTCTGGAATCACTTTTGTCCATTAAAAGGGCGGGGGCAGACTTGATAATCACAAACTTCGCACCATACTTGCTTTTAAATGAGTTGATTTAATGAAGGCTAATGAAATTGCTAAAATCGCACAAATCGCATCAGCGCTTGAGGTGAGCGGATATCCAAAACCGGGTAATGTTCACAGAACCCGTGACTATGATGACATGGAATTTGAGGACTTTGTAATAAGCGGTATTGTAATTGGGGATACCATTCGAGAAGCATGTACAGATGTTGATGTGAAAAATCCGCTGCTTGGCAAATACATCCTGCAGGCAGTTGCTGAAACCGACAGATGGATTAAGAACAATACCAACCTGGGAATTGTAATGATGACCACTCCAATTGCAGTTGCAGCGGCAATAAGCGATTCATTTGATGACATTCGCGGAAATGTTAAGTTATTGATGGCAAATACGTCTGTTGATGATGCATGTGACTTGTATGATGCGATTAATATTGCCGATGCTGGTGGGATGGGTGATCAGGATGAATATGATGTGGCCAGCGATAATGCAAAACAGGAATTGAGAGATAATAATCAGACAATGTATGATGTTTTAAAAATTTCAGCTCCTTGGGACATGCTGGCCCGTGAGATGACTTCGGACATGCCTGCCGTTTTCGAAATAGGTTATCCGACTTATCACAAATTAAGAAATGAAAAATCTCAAAACGATGCATGTGTTTTGACATTCCTGACAATACTTTCACAGGTTCCGGATACTTTAATTTCAAGAAAATACGGTTCTGATGATGCTTTAAAAATATCTATGATGACAAGGGATTTGCTTAACTTGAAAGATGCCCCTGATTTTAAGGATAAGCTTAAGGAATTTGATGATTATCTGTTTAAAAATAAATATAATCCGGGAACTACTGCTGACTTGACTGCAGCATCAATATTCGTTAGTTATTTGAAATCGAATTTTGAATAAGTTATATAAGCGATTAGTTTAAAATAATTATTTAACTTAAAGAATTTCTTCAAAAAATCTATCAGAACAACTAATTTATATGATGGTTCAAGGAATCATATCAACAAAATGTCTTGTTTGAAATTCGATAATTTTTAGGTAGTTGGTGGATATGGAAATCAGATATAATAAAAATGCGGATAACCCTCCTTTAATCGATGACTTGGTTAATGAGCTGTTGAAAGATGATTTTGTACATTTCAAGATATTATGTGCAAATGAAGTTCATCACTTCCACAAGGATGATGACAGTGTCATTGAGTTTCAGCAAACATATATGAAGGAATCCAAATCTAATGGAGATAGACTATATATAGCTTATCCTGATATCTTTAGGGTTAAATTGTACCGGGATATGGCACAATATCTTGAAGATGAAAAGAAAGCTGATGCTTTTAATGAAATTGACTGGACTGGTAATAGAATAATATTCTGATTACTGCTTTTTTTATTCTTTTTTTTTTAAAATATATGAATTCTTAATTTTTACATTATATTTATAAATCACTTTAAACATATATTATTATATTATTAATCTTAAATGATGGTGTTTAAATGAGTGAGGATATTGAAAAAACCATTAGAGAATTGCATATTTATGAAAAGATACTTTTAAAGGAACTGGAAGCAAATCATGAGGCAACTCCGGTGGAAATTGCTGAAAATACTGGCATGGATATTAAATCTGTAATGAGTGCTGCAGGTTCCCTTGCATCAAAAGACATTATTGAAATGCATAAGGATGTTGAAGAAATCTATTCATTGACTGGTGATGGATTGGAATATGCTGAAAAAGGGCTTCCGGAACGTAGGATATTGGATGCTTTAGTCACTAAGGACCATATTCCTATGAAAGACTTATCAAATGAAGCCGATATTGACAAAAAGGAAGCCAACATAGCTATCGGATGGCTGCGCCGTAAGAACTGGGCCAGCATCGAGGATGGTGTGGTGACCATAACAGATTTCGGTAAGGATTTTGCATCCAAAATGGACATAGATGAGGAAACCCTGGAGTATCTTAAAGCAAATGCCGACGGCGTTAAATTATTCACTGATAATTTACTTAATGGTGTTAAAAAACTTGCAGGCAGGAAAAATATTTTAAACATTAAAAAAGAAACCTCACATTCTTTTATAATTTTACCTAAAGGTGAAGAAATACTTAAACACGGTTTTGAGATTAAAGAACAAGCAACTCAGTTAACTCATGAACAATTAAAGGATGGGCAATGGAAAAGTTTACAGTACCGTCCATATGATATTAATGCTGAAGCCCCTACCGTATTTGCAGGCAAAAAACACCCATTGAGAGTAATCATTGACGAAATAAGGGAAATATTTCTGAACATGGGTTTTTCAGAAGACAAGGGGGAATATGTCGAATCCGCATTCTGGAATTTTGATTCTCTTTTCCAACCTCAGGATCATGCGGCACGTGAAATGCAAGACACATTTTACCTCAAAAATCCTTTAACCTGTGATTTGCCGGATATGGATTTAGTAAGATTGACTGCTGAAACTCACGAAACCGGAGCGGATACAGGTTCTATTGGATGGCAATATGATTGGAATGAGGATATTGCACGTCAAAGTGTTCTGAGAACTCATACAACAGGAATATCTACAAAACATTTGTTTGAACATGAACCACCAATCAAAATGTTTTCTGTAGGAAGGGTATTCAGAAGAGAAACTTTCGACTACAAGCACTTGCCGGAATTCCATCAGGTGGAAGGGCTTGTTTGTGATGAAGGAATCAGTTATCAGAATCTTTTAGGTACTTTGAAGGAATTCTATAAAAAATTAGGTTTTGAAGTAAGATTCAGACCAGCTTATTTCCCTTACACTTATTTATCAACAGAAACTGAAATCTATTTGGAGGAAAAGGAAAGTTGGATTGAGCTTGGTGGAGCAGGAATGTTCAGGCCTGAAGTATTAAAGCCATTAGGAATCAACCAACCTGCACTGGCTTTTGGTTTGGGAATTGAAAGACTTGCAATGATTAGATATGATGTTGAAGACATTCGTATGCTTTACAAAAGTGATATTAAATGGCTTCGAGAATTGCCTCTTGAGAAGGGAGTTAGATTATAATGTCAATCAAGCTCATATCTTGGAATGTGAATGGTATTAGGGCAGTATCCAAAAAAGATGAATTTTGGGACTGGTTTGATAGTACTGATGCAGATATTATTAACTTTCAAGAGGTTAGGGCTAGTCAAGATAAAATTCCAAAAAATTTAGCCAATGTTGATGGATTTCATAAATGTTTTAATGAAGCTGAAAGGAAGGGATACAGTGGAGTTGCAACTTACTCTAAAATAGAACCTGTTGATGTCATTAAAGGCCTTGGAATCGATGAACTTGACGGCGAAGGTAGAGTTTTGAAAATTGTGTATCCTGACTTTATTCTGTTCAATATCTATTTCCCAAACAGCGGCATGGAAGCTAAACGCCTTGATTTTAAAGTTGATTTTTGCAATGCCTTGTTGGAGCAATTGGTTGAACTTAAAAATCAGGGTGAGAATATTGTCATTACTGGGGATTACAATATTGCCCACAATCCGATTGATGTTTACAATCCTAAGAATTGTGAAGGCAAATCCGGGTATTTGCCTGAAGAGCGGGCATGGCTGGATGAACTTGAAAAGGCAGGTTTTGTTGATACATTCAGAATGTTTGATGATGGGGAAAACAATTTCACATGGTGGAGCTACAGAACCCGTGCACGTGAGAGAAATGCAGGCTGGAGACTTGATTACTTTTATGTAAATGAGGAAATCAGGGATAATGTGAAATCGGCCGAAATTTTAAATGAAATATATGGTTCAGACCACTGTCCGGTAACTTTGGAACTTGATTTTTAAAAAATAGGTTAATTTGGTGATTTATAATATTGTTTTAATATCACCAATGTCTTCAATAATGGTAATGTCTAATTTTTCTTTTTTGATGTAATCCCTATCCTCTTCTGTAACGTCGGAGTTTACAAGAATCGCACTTAATCCTGCATTGACGGCGCCTAGCGCATCTTCTTTAAATTTATTTCCGACCATAACGGATTTTTCAGGATTACCATTCATTTTTCTAAGTGCAACGTCATAGATTAATTTGTCGGGCTTTTCCTTACCCACCTCTTCGGATGTTATTACCTCATCAAAAAAGGAATATACATTCAATCTAACTAATTTTTCCCATTGTTTTATGGTAATTCCATTTGAGATTACTGCTAATCGGTAACCTTGGCTTTTAAGATAAATTAAAGTATCAATTGTGTCTGCAAATGGTCTTAAAAGTGCAAATTTAACATTGTGGTATGTAATCATCCCAAGCGCTACAAGCATTGGATCTTCATGGCCCAATACGACTTGGGTCAATACATTGAAGTGTTTACCATAATTGGAACCTTTTTCACGAATAATGGTTTTTAAAACACCATATGCTTCGTCTTTATCTAAAGGCAAACCGTTATCTACCATTAATCCAATGGCTGCTTTTCTTGCAGTTTCAGCAAATGCGGATGTGTCAAGCAATGTGCCGTCCACATCAAAAAAAACAACACGTTCATCATTATTTATCATATAATTCTAATTTATGCAATACTCTTTAATAAATCTTTTTAGAAAAATGCATCCAAACTTTGTTGGACTTCTCCACGTGCCATGTCTTCCAAGTCTTTTTTTGAGTATCCGAATGAATACATTATTCTTTCTATGGCGGGAATCAGCTGATTGTTGATATAGTAATCTTTGTCGTATTCATATCCTTCACTGTACTCATAAGGAATTGCGCGTTGGCTAATGGAACCTTTTCCTTTAACAATTATGTATTGTATGATTGTCCCTCGTGTAACCTTGATTCCATGTTCTTCAATTCTTTTTGCGGCAATTACGTGTGGTCCAACCTGTTTGTATTGGTCAAGTGGTTTGGTGATTTGGGTGTGGATAATTAATTCTTTGTTGTCAACATTACCACTTTTGATCTTTTTAAATACTTTTTTAACTTCTTTTATGGCTTTATCAGAATTTCCTTCTTTTAAAATGGCCATTAAAACAGCTTCTTGAGTTTGTTTAACGATTGGTGCCCAGTCTCTTCTTACCAATTCCAATCCTTTGGCTATAATTTCCCCATCTTCAATAACTGCATATCTCTTTTTGCTTACGAAAAATCCTCTTCTGTAAAAACCTTCATATTCAAGTTCCATGCTTTCGGGAAGGGTTGAATTGAGATATGTAATAAATTTTTGGGCTTGAGCCTTAATTTCAGCTTCCAAAGCTAATTGTTCTTTTGTTTCTTCTATCAATTGGGACACCTTTTCATTGATATATTAATATTTATGTTTGATGTTAATAATATTTTTCTAAATCAATTTTATAATTTAATTTTAATATTATTGCCTTTAGATTGTTTTATTTCTCAAATTAAGTTATTATATTACTTTTCAGATGCTCTTGGGTTTAGATTATAGGTTATTAAAGCTATACTATGTGTGAGGTTTTATTATGAAAACTAAAAGACTGATATCAAGTTATGATGAGATAAACGACACTTTCGTTGGAAAAATTGATGGAAAAAATAGGTATTGTGCAGACTATAGCATTTCAGATGGAATATTCTTGACTATTGATAAGAATAATATTCCCTGCTCCGTATTTGTTGATGGGGCTTCTGATGTGTTTAATGTCTCAAAATGCATGTTGGAGAATGCAAATGTTAGAATAGCTATTGACTGTGACAGCATTTTTCTATCTTTCATAATGTTCATTGAAGATTTAAAAATATGTTCTATCAAGTCAGAGAACAGATATGGGATTCCGGAACTGAACTTTTTAATGGATACTAATTACTAGATTAGTGTCTTATTTTATTTTTTTTAAAATACTTTTAAATATTACTTGTTAAATAATTATTAACATTAATTTTTGAGGTATGGCTATGGTTAAAATATATTATTGCCCTTCATGCGGAAGTGAATTAACTGAAAAAAGCTTTATTTGTCCTAGATGTAGCTTGGATATTGAAGAATTATTTGCTAAAGGGTATCTGCTTGCCAGTAACAATGAAAAAAATTCTATAGAGTTATTTAAAGGAAATGAGGAAATAATAGTTCTTGACGATGAAGAGGATAACAATACTCTTGGGGAGGAGATTGTCATTGTCGTGCCACAAGATTCTGATGGGGAATTGGTAATTGATTTTAATAAATTGGGTATTGATGTTGAAGACATCGGTGAAAATCTCAATATTGTAATTGAAGTCGAACGTTCCGATTTTGAAAATGATGATGAATTTATGGAAGTTAAGGAACACATCCCACAACCTACCCAATGGTTTTTTGATGATGATCCCTATGGTATTGTTTATTATGAATTTATTAATGATGAGGATTGATTATGAATAAAGAAATCCCATACTACATTCTAGATTTGGAGGGTAATTCTGAGAAATTATCTTCAAATAACCAGGCATACATTGATGATGATGACTTGAGAGAATTATTGGTCGATTTTTTAGGAGATTCGGTATCTGAAAGTGAAATCCAGAAAATTTTAGATGCTGCTTCTGATGAAAAACTCTCTGAAGAAGATTTTGATAAATTGATTGATGAGTTTATTTTGAAGAATAGAAAATAAAATCCCTATTTTTACTCTAAAAAATAAAAGTTTATATATAATGATAAAGTAATATTTTATTATCATTATTCTTTAGGGCTCTTTATTGCTCTCAGAATTAAACTGTTATTTTTTCTTGCTTACAGTTTTAATTGAAAGAGTCTTATTGACACGATTATTATTTAATATATTATATTTATTGAGGTGAAATAATGGCAATTTCTCAAGGAAAATCAACAAGAAGTCCATCTGGTGCAAGAAATGTTGCAAACCGTGGAAAAAGGAAATCCGAGTTAGGCAGAGATCCTGCTGAAACTAGATTAGATGAAAAAAGATTAAGAAAAATCAGAACCCGTGGTGGAAACGAAAAACTCAGATTAGCTACTGGTAATAAAATCAATGTTACTGATGCTAATGGTAAAACCCAAGTAGTAGATATTCTTGGTGTAGTCGAAAACACTGCAAACCCTAACTACGTAAGAAGGAACATCATTACCAAAGGTGCTATTGTAGAAACCCCTGAAGGTAATGCTAAAGTAACATCCAGACCTGGTCAGGATGGTGTTATTAACGGAATTTTAATTTAAAGATATTCTCTTTAAATTCTTTTTTTTTAAATTTTTTTAACTAAAATTATATACTTGTACTGACATATATTATTTCATTAATAGTTTTTTTTAGGAGATACATATGTCAGATGATAAAGTTAATATGAATCATGGTGCTGGTGGAGAGGTAATGGCTAATTTAATTGCCAGTACTGTTTTAGATAATATCACAAAAAAGAGTGTAAATGGTGGTATTAGTTTAGATGCTTTAGATGATGGCGCATCTATTCCATTAGGCGACTATGAAATCGTTTTTACAACTGATGGTCATACTATTGATCCATTATTCTTCCCTGGGGGGGATATTG
>NZ_JAZRHE010000019.1:0-12994 GCF_045644645.1 Methanobrevibacter sp. | reverse complement strand
TTCAAAAAACAATGCCAAAATCAAGAAAACGAATATTCAAGACCACACGAGGTGTTTTAAAACGAATCTATCGCAGAGATCTAATTTGGAATAACAACCGCAAAAAGGATTTGGAAAATCAACAAAGTTTTTGAAAGAGTCTGAAAAACAGGAAAAACCATATAAGGAATTTACAGAAGTTGCAAAAGTTGACCAAAAGGTATTCAACTACACTAACCAATCCGGAACAATCGTCGCAGTCTACTTCCCGGAATATATGAGTGAACTGAACATGCATGGTTGGCATTTGCATTTCCTAAACGACGCTAAGGATAAGGGAGGTCACGTTTTAGGATTGACAATGAAAAATGGAAGCGGAGGAATGGACACCATTCAGGAATTTGACATGATTCTTCCTCAAAGTGAGTCTTTTGCAAAGATGGATTTCTCTGAGAATATGACTGCTAAAATTAACAGCGTTGAGTAAAATTAAATTAAAGTCACGATTTCAGGAGCATTTTTTTCTTTTTCCGATTCCAGTTATTATTCTATAAGGCTCCAAAAGCTCAAGCGACTAATAAAATCTGGTATAAGTTCAATGACTGGATGCTCCTGAATTTGCATTTTTTTAATGTTTCAATAGTTTTTTCATCTAATTCTTTTCATTGAAGCTAAATTAAACATCTTTTCATGAGGTCTTTCTAAAAGAAAACAGTTTAATTGCTTATTTTAAATAGTTAAGTTTTAATAATGATGGTATGAGGGAGTTACTTTTTCTCTGCAATAATGCATTGAATTTGACTTTTTTTGGCATTGATCTTCACGGATTTTACATATTTATTAGACAATAGTATGAAAATTATTACTAATAGATAATTTCAGCATTATATTGGCCAGTGTAAGTGGCATCATCTTTTCCCGGCTCCCTATATGGAATTGCCTGCAGGATTCATCTTGTCATCGAATTGTCGGTGCTGATTTTTCATGATGCCTTTGATTTTGCTTGCCTCTGGCCTTCACCTCATTTATGGTATTAAAAAAGCACCGGGGTCTCTGACCGATGCTTCATTTATCTGATTATTGCTGTTGCTTGGTGCTGTATTCAAGCAGCCTTCCGACATGACGAGTTTCAAAGAACATATCTTTTTTAGCCATGACTATAATGACTGCAACCACTGTTATCACTATTGTCTCCAGGCACTTTGTCTCCGGAGTCAACGCTATTTTCTCCTGCATGAAATTGACGAAGAAATGGAATATCATACAAGCCAATATCGAACGGTCGCTTTCAAGATAAACCCATGTAATGACGAATCCCATGGGGATTCCGCTCACAAAAAAGTTAATAACATAAAGGGGATTCACCATAAGCCCCGCTTGATATGTTCCGGAAATAAAGATTAAAGGAAAATGCCAGAAAGACCATAGCACTCCAAAAATCATTGATTCCCAAAACCAGTTCATGTAGTTACCAATAGAATCCTCACAGTATCCTTTCCATCCCACTTCCTCAATTATCGAAGCAACCGTAATGGTAATGAACGCTCCGGCTATTCCAACTCCGGTAAAAGAAAAGCTTTCAGTAAAGGAAAACTGGTTAAGTGGCTGTCCAAATAGAAGCGACAACAAAATGGAACAGATTATCACAATCGCAAATACAATCACGGCCCAAACTACATTCATCCATTTTACTTTGTAAAAACCGATCATCTTATTTTTAAAGTCTTGCTTAAGTGCATCTGAGCCTGATGCCATAATGAAAACCGTAGACACAATAGCTGGAGCCATAAGGCCTATAAGCATGAGTAATGGGCTGATGCTTTCCGGCAAAAAGATTGCCGGAATCCAAAATATCCAGGTAAAAAGATATGCCAGAGCAAAAAAGTGAACTGGTTTATATTCGTATTTTTCTGTATTGTTCACTCGATCGCCTCCATATCATTCTTATCAATCAGATCGTAAATGAAACTCATCGTTCCGTTCTCTGCTCCGAGAAGTTTTTCAGTCATGTCTATAAAGACGGTAATGTCCCGTTCACTAAATGCACCCTCATTAAACGTGCTGTCGCTGATGATAAGGAGCATCTTAACACGTTCGGCTATATTGTCGCATTCAAAGATGCCTTCATTCACTCCCTCTTTTACAACTTCGGATAAAAGTGGAGTAATGGTATCAATCAATTTTTTCCTGACCTTATGGTGCATTAACACATTCTCCGGCTGGAAAAGTGTGTTCTTTATGGGCTGTTCTGATTCGGTAGGTTTCATCGATGCAAGTATCCCAACTATTTTTTGCGGCACTGGAATATCTGTTCTGATAATCTGCTCTGCCATTTCAACCTCACTGTCGATCATCATGTCTATGACTTCTTCGAGCATCTGCTCTTTACTTTCAAAATAGTAGTAGTATGTGCCTTTAGCTATTTCTGCTTTTTCTATGATTTCGTCAACTCGGGTATTTTCATATCCCCGTGTGAGAAACATGTCATAGGCTATCTTTAAAAGCTCTTGTTTCCTTTTTTCACCTTTTTTCATAATTGCCTCCATAAATAAACCATGGGTCTGTTTTTATATTATAATTAACCTCATATTCTCATCAATCATTTTTCGACTTTCAGTCGGTTTTTTGTTTTTAATTCTAATATAAAAATTATGCTATATAAATGTTTTCACTCGGATTTGGAATAACTCCCTATTGATTAAATATGATTGGCAAATAATAATGTTGTCATAAAAGGAGTAATATGGTTAAATGTGAAATGAAAGAGAATATTGGATAGTTGTTATCGTAAAAAGAGTTATTTTCAGTAATCAAGAAACATCTATTGGAAACCAAATTGATTAGCCTTAATGTCTGGTAGGGAATATCGCAGAGATTTTATCGCTAAAATAAGACATTAAATTTGACTTTTTTTTATCATTGAAATTTCACTAATTTTGCATATTTATTTAAAGAATAATTTCTATATATAATTTAGAGGTTCAATTTTATGAAAATAGCTATGGTTGGTCAATTTCCACCTCATGTGGGTGGTGTAGGTGTTCACATTCACACCTTATCAAAAGAGCTTGTAAAACAAGGTCATGAAGTTTATGTAATTACCTATCCTCATAAAGATATTAAGGACATTGATGGTATTCATGTCATAGGAACCAAAGGCCTTAATATTCCGGGCGTCAGGGGTTTGATGTTTAAGAAGAATGCCAAAAAGGCATTGAATGAACTTCTTGAAAAAGAGGACATAGATATAATTCATGGACATTATTTGTTCCCAGCAGGTGCCGCCGCTGTAGAGGTGGGAAATGGGAAGGGAATAAAAACATATGTTACAGCTCATGGTTCTGACATGTTTGAAGTATATAAGAAGCAGCCGTTCATGAGATCAACCATTCGAAAGGTCTTGAAAAGTGCAGATGTTGTTTTTGCTGTCAGCAATGCATTAAGACATGAGATTATTGCAACTGGTGTGAATGGAATTGCAGATAAAACAAAACTATCCTGGAATTCTGTTGATATAGATAAATTTTCAAATAAGGGCAATGACTCATTTAAACAGGAATATAATCTGTTGGACAAGCCGATTGTTCTTTTCGTTGGCAATCTGATTAAAAGGAAAAATGTCGATTCACTTTTGGAAGCTAAAAAGATAGCCAATAGCGATTATTATTTGGTTGTTGTTGGTGATGGGCCTCTGTTTAAAAAGCTTAAAAAGAAGGTTGAGGATGAAAACATTCGTGATGTGATATTTACAGGTTCTAGGGATGATGTTGAAAATATTATTCCAAGCTGTGATTTATTGGTATTGCCGTCCTTTTCTGAAAGTTTCGGTTTGGTTTTGATAGAAGCATTGGCCTGTGGAAAACCGGTTATCGGCAGTGATGTGGGAGGAATTACTGAAATCATAACTGATGATGTGGGATTCCTTGTTGACCCAAATAAAATACCTTCCATTGCTAGGGCAATTGATAACATGGTAAATGATGAGGATTTAAGATATGTTTTATCTTTAAATGCAAGGAATAGGGCTATCGATTTTTCCAAAGTCATGATTCCATATGAGGAGATTCAAAATGAGGAAGATAGTTAGATCCCCAGGTTCCGCAACAATAATTAATGCAATTGCAACTGGTTTTGGTTCGGCATTTGGCATTGGTTTGGACATTGTTTGTGAAGCCAAGACTACAGATAATTCAATTACATGTAGTAATGATGTTGGAGCAGACAATTCCCTTATGGAAATATGTGTTGATAAGGTATTCGACTATTATAATATCAACAAAGACGAATTCGGAATTGATTTAAAGACCAAATCTACTCTTCCCATGGCATCAGGGCTTTCAAGCAGTAGTGCTTCATCCAATGCTATTGTAAAGATTACTTCTTCAATTATCTGTGAAGAATTTGATTTAAATCCTCTTGGTGATTTAGAAATTATTAATATGGCTATTGATGCATCTCTGGATGCTGGAGTTACAATTACCGGTTCATTTGACGATGCAACGGCATCTTATTTTGGTGGTGTTGTTGTAACAGATAATAAGAACAGGGAATTTATCATAAAAGAAAAAATGGATGAGCATCCAATATTGATTTACATGCCAAATTTTTATTCAAAATCTGGTGATTCCAACCCTGACAGAATGAGATTATTGGCTCCATTGGTTGAAACCGCTTTTGATTTCGCAAAACAAAGAAATTATTTTAAGGCACTTAATTTGAATGGTTTAATTTACTCTGCAACTTTAGGTTTTGATTCAACAATTGCAGTTGATGCCCTGCAGGCTGGTGCAATAGCTTCAGGATTGTCCGGTACTGGTTCTTCATTTGTGGCTGTTGTTGATGATAATTCGGTTGACAGTGTCGAGGAAGCTTGGGGCAAATATGAGGGTCGCGTCATAAAGACTAATGTCGACAATACTGGTTGTATTTTACTAGAATAACTAATTTTAATCAATTATGTCATTAAACATATAGTTTATATACTATGATAATAATAAACTATATTATTATCATTATTATCAAAAATGGTGATTTTTTTGTCAGAGGATTATGAAATCAAATCTTTCAATAGTACAGAAGATGCTGAAAATCTTCTAAAAGAATCAAGAAATCGCATTGATGAAATTGATAATGATTTATTTGATTTAATTTCTCAGAGAACTTCTCTTGCAAAGGATATCGTTCTTGCGAAGGAATATCTTGGCATGCCGATTTATGACAAGTCCCGTGAGGATGAAGTCCATGAAATGGTCAGGAAAGTTTCTGAAGAAAAAGGTCTTGATGTGGAAATCATTGATCAGATATTAGACATGCTGACTATATTAAATAAAAATGAGCAAAGAAAAATTTTAAGGAGGAATGTTGATGGGCAATATTAGAACTTCATTTGTTAAACGTTTAGCAAAAGAACTTATTGAAACTCACAAAGGAGTTTTCACAACTGATTTTGAAGAAAACAAAAAATTAGTACAAGAATACTCTACTGTAAGTACTAAACATTTAAGAAATAAAATTGCAGGTTACGTAACCAGACTTGTAAAATTAGAACAAACTCAAGAATAAGATTATTCTTATTTCTTCTACTTTTTTTATTAATTTATTTTCAGTTTCAGACAACTTTTTCAATTTTTTTAGGTCTAACATATTATAAAGTTTATTAATATGGTTAGATAAAAATAGATATGTATATTTTGTTTAATCAATATTTTAACAAAATTGCAAGGAATTTTTTTAAGAAATAGGTGAACTTAATGGATTTAATAGTAGTAAAATTTGGCGGAACCTCGGTTGGCGATGGTTCCAGGATTAAAAAAGCGGCGCAGTCCGTGGTAAATGAATATATGAAAGGTAATCAGGTCGTAGTTGTAGTTTCAGCTGTTAACAAGACTACTGATGATCTCATCGGATTATCAAATGAGGCAATTGGTACCGGATTAACAGATAAGCAAAAGGCAGAAATCATGGCTATGGGTGAATTGACTAGTGCTAGATTATTTTCAGCAACTATTGAATCTTTAGGTGTAAAGTCAGAATTCATTGATCCTTACAATGAGTTATGGCCAATTATAACTGATTCTAATTCATTAGAGGCAAAAATAGATTTCAAATCTACAAATATTAAAACCGAGGGAATTAGAAGACTTGTTAATCAAGGAATTATTCCAGTTATTTGCGGATTTTTAGGAAAAGGGCCAAGCGGTGAGATTACCACCTTGGGAAGGGGTGGCAGCGATATCACAGCATTCTTGATTGGGCATTGCCTGGAAGCTAATGAAGTCATCATTGTCACTGATGTGGACGGAGTGATGTCAACTGACCCTAATAAAATCGAAAGTGCAAAATTGTTAGATGAAATTTCTGTTGAGGAAATGAGGGATTTGGCTACTCATGGAGCGCAAGTATTACACCCTCATGCATTAAAATATAAAGATCCATTAATAACTGCAAAAATTATCAATTTTGAACACGGAGACCTATCTTCAAAGGGAACACGTATTGTGGGGCCTTTTGAAGGAGACATGTTAAGATGTGTAACACTTTATAAGAACCCTATTTCTCTTATTGCTATTGTTGGTGAGGCAATGCTTAAAAAAGTCGGTTTGTTTGCCGGAATAACTGGTTGCCTTGCTGAAGAAGACATTAATATTTTTGGTGTTTCTGCAGGTCAAAACTCAATAACCGCATTTGTTGATAAAGCGGATTCCAACAAAGCATATCACTTATTGCATCAGTTTGTTCTTGAAAATGATGTTTTAAGTTCATTGTCATTGGGAAGAGATACTGCAATGATTACATTTGTAAGTCCGGATATCATTGATACCCCAGGAATTATTTCAAGAATTACAGAACCATTAAGAAAACATGAAATTAACATATTGGAGATTATCTCATCACAAACAGCTATTGTTTTATTTGTTGATTGGAAATATGGTGAAGAAGCACGTAATTTAGTTAGCGAGGTTTTAGAATGAATTTTGAAGGTACATATGTTGCAATGGTAACTCCTTTTACAGAGGATAAACAAATTGACGAAGAAGGTTTTAGGCACAATATTAATTACTTAATTGATAGAGGCGTAAATGGTCTGGTTGGTGCAGGCACTACTGGTGAATCAGCTACAATTAGCCATGAAGAGCATCAAAAAGTAATTGAAATATTGGTTGATGAAGTAAATGGTAGAGTCGATACAATTGCTGGAACAGGCAGCAATGCTACTTCCGAAGCCATTTCCCTTACAGAATTTGCTGATGATGCAGGTGCAGATGCGGCATTGTTAATCACTCCGTATTATAACAAACCGCAACAGCATGCTATGGTAGAACATTATAGGACTATTTCACAAGCAACTGACATTCCTATTATCGCATATAATGTTCCGTCCCGTACTGGAGTTAATATGGATGTTGAAACTATTGTTGAATTGGCTAAAATTGATAATGTTGATGCTGTTAAAGAAGCTAGTGGAAGTGTTGATAAAGTATCAGATATCTACAGGGCACTTCAAAAAGAGGGGCTTGAAGATGATTTCAACATTCTTTCCGGTGAAGATTCTTTAACCTTGCCGATTATGGCTGTAGGCGGAACTGGTGTTATCAGTGCCTCTGCAAACATTGATTCAAAAAGAATGGTTTTGATGGTTGACAGTATTTTAAACGATGATTATGATAGGGCTTTTGAGCTTCATTATGAAATGCTAGAATTAATCAGAGCTCTTTTCATTGAAAGCAATCCGGTACCTGTAAAAACTGCAATGAATATTATGGGTCTTCCGGCAGGGCCACTCAGACAACCATTGGCAGAAATGAAAGAAGAAAACTTGGAAGTTCTTAAAAAAGCTTTGAAAGATTCTAATTTAATTTAAGTTGGTATTATTATGATTAAAGTAGCTGTTACTGGAGCGGCAGGAAGAATGGGCTCCGGTATTATTAGAAGAATTACACAACAGGATGACATGGAAGTAGTTGCAGCTATTGAAATGCCGAATACTCCTCTTGCAGGTAGGGATGCAGGTATTCAAGCTGGAACTGAAGAACTTGGTGTGGGGATTGTAGGATCTGAAAAATTAGAGGAAACTTTAAAAGCATCCGGTGCTGAAGTACTTGTTGATTTTACAATTGCTCATGCAGCAGTCGAAACAATTAAAGTTGCCACTTCATGTGGTGTTTCTGTTGTAGTAGGTACAACTGGATTTAGTGAAGAACAAATGGCTGAAAACATTAAAAATATTGAAGAAAATAATGTTTCTGCTGTTATTTCATCAAATATGGCTATTGGAGTTAATGTATTTTTCAACACATTAAAAAAGTTAGCTCCATTGTTGTATGATTATGATATTGAAATTATTGAAGCACACCACAATCAAAAGAAGGATGCTCCATCCGGAACCGCTATGACTGCATTTGAAGTAATAGCAGAAGAACTTGATCGTGACCCTGAGGAAGTTGGTGTCTATGGCAGACAAGGTTTGGTTGGTAAAAGAACCAAAGAAGAGATTGGTGTTCATGCAATTCGTGGTGGAGACATTGTCGGGGATCATACTGTTATGTTTGTTGGTGAAGGTGAACGATTAGAAGTTAGACATCAAGCTCATACAAGGGAAGTATTTATTGCTGGTGTTATAAGGGCAATTAGATATGTTCCAACTGCCGAGAAAGGTATTGTTAGCAGTATGAATGATGTTTTAGGTTTAGAATAGGTGATTTATATGGTAAATGTTGGAGTTCTAGGCGCAACTGGAATGGTTGGTCAAAGATTTATTCAATTACTCGCAAACCATCCGGATTTTGAAATCACTGCATTAGCAGCATCTTCCCGTTCAGCAGGAAAAAGATATGAAGATGCAACGACTTGGTATATGAATGATGCCATGCCTGAAGTTGTTAAAGACATTGAAGTGGTGGAAACTAACCCTGATGCTATGGATAATGACGTGGATATTGTATTCTCATCACTTCCGGCGGATTTTGCTCTTAAAGTTGAAAAAGAATTTGCTAAGGATTATGTTGTTGCAAGTAATGCAAGTGCACACAGGATGAAGAAAAATATCCCATTGGTAATTCCTGAAGTTAATCCACAATGTTTAGACATGATCGACGCTCAACAAAAGGAAAATGACTGGGACGGATTCATTGTTACTAATCCTAACTGTTCAACTATTGCTTTGGCATTAACATTAAAGCCTGTTGTCGATAACTTTAATGTAAAATCTGTTAGGGTTTCAACTATGCAGGCTGTGTCCGGTGCAGGTTATAATGGGGTCCCATCAATGGCTATTGTTGACAATCTGGTTCCTTACATCGGTGGGGAAGAGGAGAAAATGGAAAGTGAATCACTCTATTTGTTAGGTACTTTTGATGGAAATGATGTAATTAATGCAGATTTCAAATTAAGTGCTTCATGTCATAGGGTACCTGTTATTGATGGTCATACTGAAGCAGTGTTTATTGAGTTGGACGATGACTTTGACATTGGGGATGTGGAAGAAAGTATGGCAAACTTTAAAGGTTTGCCCCAAGAACTAAATTTATTCTCAGCTCCTGAAAATCCTGTTATTGTCAGAGAAGAATCAGACAGGCCACAACCTAGAATGGACAGAAATGCAAGTAATGGTATGGCTGTTACAGTTGGTAGGCTTAGAAAAGACCAAGCATTTGATAATAGTTTTAAATATGTTCTTGTTGGACACAATACTGTTCGTGGTGCAGCTGGAGCTTCTATATTAAATGCTGAATTAATTAATGATAAAATCCTCTGATTTTATCCATTTATTTTTTTTATTTTTTTTAATATTTTTTGTTTTTTCTCTCTTGTTTCTAATTGTTTTTAATTTTATTTTTAGGTTACTATAAGGGTTTAATTTAAATAGTATAAAATTAATATTTTATATCAAGGGATTATATTGTACAATATATCGAAGTTTTCAAATTCATTAATGTTTATAATTTGAAATCGATATTGGGATAAAAATTTTAACTAAGGGATAGAATGCAAATAGGAATTGATGCTGAAAAAGATACTCTACAATCTTTAATACGGTCTTGCCTATTGGAGCTTAATAGTCTTAAATTAGACTTGACAAAACTTGAAGTTGAAAAAGCAAATGATAACACTCCATTAAGGATAAAAGAACTCGAAAAAGAAATTGTGGAGAAAGAAAAAGAAGTTTCTGTTATTAAGTTTAAAGCAGAAGACGAGATTAATTTATTAAAAAAACAACTCGATGAAAAAGATATTTTAATTAAAAATCAGGAGGATAGGATTTATGAGCTGGATTATGTTAACAATTCTCTTGATGAAATTAAGGAATATTTTGCCGAGCAATTAAGGGATTATAAGAAAAAGGAATTGTCTGATGTTAATGAAAGATTAAATGAATCTTACAAAAGTATCGCTGAAAAGGATGCTCAAATTAATTCTCTTTCTCGTAATATTGATGAATATAAAATCAAAGTTCTTAAATTGGAAAATAATGTGGAGTTCCAAAATCAGATAATGGAACTTGAAAAGGAAATCGAGATTAAAAATAATGAAATTTTAATCAAAGATAGTGAAATATCTAAAAAGGATAATCAACTCGATATTTTAAAACAACAAACTATTCCTAAAGAGGATTATATCAATCTCCAAACTCAATTTGAATCTGAGATCAATGCAATGAGTAATGAATTGACTAACTTAAAAGAACAATCTATCCCTAAAGAAGAATACAATAATTTGCAATCTCAATTTGAATCTGAAATAAAGAATTTGGATGATTTGCTCAATAATCTAAAAGAAAAGACTATCCCTAAAGAAGAGCACATTTCTATTACAAACAAGTTAGAAAGTAAACTTGCTGCAACAAGTACTGAACTTGAGTATTTAAAAGAAAAGACTATTCCTAAAGAAGATTATATTTCTCTTCAAAATAGGTTGGAAAGTGAAATTGTTTCTAGAGATAATCAACTCGAGTATTTAAAAGAAAAGACTATTCCTAAAGAAGATTATATTTCTCTTCAAAATAGGATGGAGAATGAAATTGTTTCTAGGGATAATGAACTTAAATATCTAAAAGAACAAACTATTCCAAAAGAAGAGTATATTCAACTTCAAAACGAGTTAAATAGGAAAACAGATAAAATTAAAAGGTTAGAAGAGATTAATGCTTTCTTCAATGAGCTTCAAGAAGAACAGGAATCTTACGATACTGTGGAAGTAACTCCTCCTTTTAGATTAGAGAAAAAATAAGATAGGTAATTTCACCTATTTTTACTTTTTTTTAATTTTGTATATCTTGCATCTATATCTATCCTATTAATTTCGATATTTTTTATTCTACTGATGTAATATAATTTATTTGTTGGGTATTTATTATCATGTTTTCTGATTCAAGCGGGATAATAATATAAGTATTCTTCAATTATAATGGGGTTGTTTTCAGTTCAGTTTTGAGCATAATTATTTTTCTTACTTTAATTTACTTTATACCATAAAGTATTTATATAACCTTAAACTCATGTATTAAGTAGAAAGGTTTTGTCAACACTATAAACTTATTTTCTCATGTTGATAATTAAACTGATCTAATTATTTAAAAATTAAAAAAAGGTGATTATTAATGGCACAAGGACAACCAATTTTTATTTTACCTGAAGGTACTAACAGGTCTGTCGGCAGAGATGCACAAAGAAACAACATTTTAGCCGGTAAAGTATTAGCTGAAACTGTAAGAACTACTTTAGGTCCAAAAGGAATGGACAAAATGTTAGTCGACGGACTCGGTGATATTGTAGTAACAAATGACGGAGTTACTATATTAAAAGAAATGGATATTGAACACCCTGCAGCAAAAATGCTCGTAGAAGTTGCAAAAACCCAAGAAGATGAAGTTGGAGATGGAACCACTACTGCAGTTATTATTGCTGGTGAATTATTAAAAAAATCCGAAGGATTACTTGATTCTGACATTCACCCAACTATCATAGCTATGGGATACAGAAAAGCAGCTGAAAAAGCACAAGAAATCTTAGATGAAATTGCAATTGAAGATGTTGATTCTGAAGTATTATTAAAAGTAGCTATGACTGCAATGACTGGTAAAGGAACCGAAGCAGCACGTGAACCATTAGCAAAATTGATCGTTGAAGCAGTGGAAGCTGTAGAAGATGATGGTGAAGTCGACATTGATAATATTAAAATCGAGAAAAAAGATGGGGCTGTTGTTGAAGAATCCACATTAGTTGAAGGTGTAATTGTAGACAAAGAAAGAGTACACCCTGGTATGCCTTCCGAAATCAAAGATGCAAAAATCGCATTAATCAACACTCCATTAGAAGTTAAAGAAACCGAAATGGATGCTGAAATTACTATTACTGACCCTGCTCAAATGCAAGCTTTCATTGAACAAGAAGAAAAAATGGTTAAGGATATGGTTAACAAAATCGTTGATGCTGGTGCAAACGTATTATTCGCACAAAAAGGTATCGATGACTTAGCACAACATTACCTATCCAAAGCAGGTGTTTTAGCAGTAAGAAGAGTTAAAAAATCAGACATCGAAAAATTATCAAGAGCAACCGGTGCAAACGTCATCACCAACTTAGATGACTTAACTGCAGATGACCTTGGTGTTGCAGGTACTGTAGAAGAAAGAAAAATCTCCGGTGAAGAAATGATTTTCGTAGAAGAATGCAGCGGAGCAAAATCCGTAACCTTATTCATCAGAGGAAGTACCAAACACATCGTAGCTGAAATCGTAAGAGCAATCGAAGACGCTATCGGTGTAGTTGCAGCTACCGTAGAAGACGACCAAGTTGTTGCTGGTGGAGGAGCTCCTGAAATCGCAATGGCTAAAAAACTCAAAGACTATGCAGAATCCATTTCCGGAAGGGAACAGTTAGCTGTAAACGCATTTGCAGAAGCTTTAGAAATCGTACCAAAAACCTTAGCTGAAAATGCAGGTTTAGACAGCATCGACTCCTTAGTAGATTTAAGGGCAGCACAAGAAGACTCATTCTACATGGGATTGGATGTATTC
>NZ_JAZRHE010000018.1:0-38086 GCF_045644645.1 Methanobrevibacter sp. | reverse complement strand
GGTGAGAACATTACTGGTCTTGATTTGGCTGCTGGTGATTACACAGTCAACCTAACAACTATGGTTAATGCCAATTATACAGTTAATAGCTACACATCCAAGATCACTGTTAAACCTGCAAACTCAACTGTTAAAGCTGAGGATGTTGAGGTTACTTACGGTGATGCTATTGAGGTTGTTGTAACTTCTGAAAATGCAACTGGTGTATCTTACAAAGTTATTGGTAAAGACGGCATTGTTAAAGAAGGAACCGTTAATGTTGGTGAAAACATCACTGGTCTTGATTTAGCTGCTGGAGAATACACAGTCAATCTAACAACTGTAGTAAACAGTAATTACACTACTAATAACTACACATCCAAGATTACAGTTAAACCTGCAGGTTCATCTGTCAGTGCTGAGGATGCTGTTGCAAGCTTCGGTGATACCGTTTCAATTCCGGTTTCATCAGTCAATGCAACTGAAATATCCTACAGGATTATTGACGCTAACGATAAGGCTGTTGCAAACGGCACTATAAAACCTGATGAAGCAATCAGTGTTTCTGATTTGGCTGCAGGTGATTACACTGTCAGTTTAACTACTGTTGTGGACACCAACCATACAAGTGCATCCAACAGTTCCAAACTGCACATCAAGCATGTTGTTTCAATTATTATTGCTCCTGTCACCGGTTATGCAGGTGAAGCGGTCAGCTTCACTGTACAGTTCAAATACGAGAATGGAGATCCTGTCAGTGAAGGTACTGCAGGTTTGACCATCAAGTATGATAATAAAGAACTGCTTGCAGCTTCAAGATACCCTATCTTAAGTGCGGATGAATCCGTTCCGGTTTCCAACGGTAAAGCCACATTCAATGTCAAAGTTGACAATCCTGGCACATACCCGTATGCAGTAACCTATTCCGGCGGTGATGCTGATGACGTTCAAGCAGAATCAACACTTACAATCCTGAAAGTGAACACTACAGTTTCAGGTGTTGACATATCAGGAAAACCTGATGATAAAAAGGACGTTACAGTCACTGTTTTAGATCAGGACAATAATCCTGTCGCTAACGGAACAGTTACATTGACCTTAAATGGAAAAACATACAACTCCACTGTAGAAAACGGCAAGGCTGTATTAAGCGTTGAATTGCCGAGCCCTGGAGAATATAATGCAACCGTTACATACAACGGAAATGACTATTATAACTCCAGTTCATCTTCAATCAGCGTTAATGTCGAAAAGGTTAACACCAAGGCTCCTTCAGCTGAAGATGTCAGCGGAAATGCCGGTGAGAAAAAAGACGTTAAAGTGAAATTTGTTGATGAGAACGGCAATCCGGTCAAAAACGGCACTGCTACATTGACTGTTGATGGTAAGACATATACCGCAGAAGTCATCGACGGCGTTGCAACATTCAATGATGTTGTGATTCCTGATAAGGACACTGTGGCGGATGTTTATTATCATGGAAATGATTACTACAATGCAAGTTCTGCAACAATTTCCATTAAGGTAGAACAGAACAACAATACCGAGCCTGACAGCAACAATACGGATGAGAACAAAACCACCAAACACGTTTCATCTAATGTTGTTGATGCTAACGCAACAGGTAATCCAATTGCATTGATGTTATTGGCATTATGTGCAATGGTTATCACATATCGCAAAAGATAAAACATTAAAAGAGGATTTTTTTAAATTCTCTTTCTTTTTTTAATTTTCTATTTACTAAAGGATAGGGCATGGAAGGTAAATGGACTTTGGACTCAGCAACTAATTGAAAAAATTGATGGAGAGGGGTATTTTTCCAAGTGGGATAACTAAAGTTTTATATACTATAATGAATTAAATAACATTTAGTAACAAAATGTAAGTTTAATAAAATCTTACTAATTCATGATTTGGCTTGGCAAAATATATGAATGGTAAGTATATTGAATTTAAACCTACACTAAAAGTAAGTTTATCCAAGGAGGTAATTCATTTGGCATTTAAAGATTATTTCAGATTTAATAAAGATAAAACAACATTCATTTTTGTAGGTGGAAAAGGTGGAGTTGGAAAAACATCTGTCTCATCTGCTACTGCATTATGGTTGGCCGAACAAGGCAAAAAAACTCTAATTGTATCAACAGACCCCGCTCACTCTTTAGCGGATTCACTTGAAGTTCCAATCGGAAGCTATCCTCGTGAAATCAAGACCAATTTATTTGCGGTCGAAATTGATCCGGACGAAGCGATGGCTCAAAAGCAGGCGGCTCTCGAAGCTCAAAAAACTACAAATCCTTCTGAAGATGGTGGATTGCTTGGTTTGGACTTTTTATCTGATCAGTTGGATATGGCTTCATCTTCACCCGGTGCTGATGAAGCGGCTGCATTTGAAATGTTTATGGCAGTGATGAACTCTGATGAATATGATGTTGTTGTCTTTGATACTGCACCAACAGGACACACATTAAGATTATTGTCCTTCCCTGAAGTGATGGATTCTTGGGTGGGTAAGCTGATGTTGGCTAAGGCTAAATTGGGCTCTGCAACCAATGCGCTTAAAAAAATAATGCCATTCATGGAAGCAGTCGACGACCCTCAGACTTCTGAAGAGTTAAAAAGAACTAAAGAAGAAATAGACAAAGCTAAAGTGGTTTTGTCCGACCCCGACAGGACTACATTTAAAATGGTTGTAATTCCTGAGGAAATGTCTATTTATGAATCAGAAAGGGCATTGGAAGCGCTAGGCAAACATGACATTACTGTTGATAGTGTTATTGTAAATCAGGTAATGCCTGATATCTGTGATTGTGATTTCTGCCATTCAAGACACAAATTACAGCAAAAACGTTTGGCCTTAATCGATCAGAAATTCCCTGACCAGCACATTGCTGAAGTTCCTTTGTTTAAGGATGAAGTGAAAGGCCAGGAAAAATTATTGAAACTAGCCCACATCCTGTATGATGATGAGGACAATGATGAAGTAACCCAGGAAGCTATTCAGCTTTAAAAAAAATAAAATAAGTTAAATAATTAACTTATTTTAACTATTCTTATTTTTTTAAAAACCATTGGCAAATTGGAATGATTACAAGCAAACTCAATAAGATCCATGTTATTGAAACGACTTTTAAAGTAACTATCCCGTAAGCAAATACCGCGATGAACAGTATATCCAGTATCTGCAATAAGATGTGCTGATTTCTAAATTTTGCAACGATTTCTTTTGGATTTTTACCAGTTGAAGTCATTATCCACATCATCGCTAAAACTCCGACAATGATGAAAAATATTATCCAGATGTGGCTTGAGGCTTTATTTCCAATAAATGGAGTTATGAATATCAGCATTACCAATATCACAAACAACGACAAGATGGATATGGTGCCTTTATGCTTCATTTGTTTCCCTTCCAGCTTTCATCCCAATATTTTGTAGGCATGCTGAATGGCGTCCAGTATTCGGCACTGAAATATTGGTATGTTTCTTTTTTGCTCAGTAATTTCGTTTTTCCATTACTAATGTAGATTGCGTTATTTCTGTCTAAAGTCAGATCCTTATTGATTTTAACTTCGATATAATCGTATCCTCCTTTTTTGTTGGGAATGTTGTAAACTTTCTTTCCCTGCAGATATCCGGGTCTTGTAAAGGTAATGGTGTCCATTGTCTTATGCCATTCTTTTTCGTTCACCATATTGTTTCGATACATTGTCCCTCCATTTTGAATCAATGTCATTGCCGATATCAGCCCCAGACCGGCCGAGGATGCACCATCTAATGTATGTTCCAATAAGAATTTTATGCCCATATATGCTAAAACTGAATATGGATGGATATTATTTAATTCATCGGTTAATTTATAGATTCCAGGAGCAAATGTCTGTATTGATGTTCTGATTCCAGAAATAATGTCTTTTGGAAGTATTGTTACACTGCAGCAATCTTTGCTGGTTGATATGCTGGATCCTTTGTAGGTCGCATTGTTTTTATACTGTATGACACTTGCAACTCCACTTGTAGAATTCATGACTATTGCTGAATTGTTCATTGAAAAAACATATAACAAATCTCCCAATTGCACAATGCTGAATTCATTTTTCTTTATTGCCGAGAATACATTGTCTTGGGAGTTAATTGTTTTTCCCATGTACCTTTCACTAACCGGTGTTAGAACATAGTCTTCAATATTTGGCAGGTTCAGGGAATTCATCAGTCTAAATAGGGCGGCATTGTTTTGATTTCCTTCAACGACCATTCCCATTTCAGCATTTAAAATGTTTATATAGGTATCGTCTAGATTGATGCCTCCTAAAATAGTGACTACATTTGCTCTTTCCCAGTTTACATTAAATTCTTTTGCATATTTGTTGGCTAACTCATCGGCAAGCCAGGCTGTTTCAAGAGAGGCCAGATGCATTCCGTATACATTTGTCACGCCGGACTTGTCTATGTATTTTGAGTTTGATGAAACCCAGTCTTCCAGTGTTTTTTGAGTTATTTTTTCAGCGATTATGCTATAAGCTTGGAGCACTTCAAAGCCGTAAGCTTTTCTATAGTTTTCGCTAAGCCCATAACTTATTGTTTCTTTTTTTACAAGTTCCTCTTCCCCATTGATTATAAATTTTGTTGTTATATCTTCTTTAGAGGCATATCCAGCAATGTTTCTTTCAAAATAGCCATATGTTACCGGTTTGCCGGTATTTGTAAATATAACTGGATTGGATACGTGGTTTGTTATCTCATAATATGCAAAATCGGCATTTGTCCTTTTATAATATTTGGCTAGGCTGTATTTCACGCCGGTTTCATCAAAGTATTGTGTTTGAATGGAAACTTTTGCCATTATTTTGTCATTTTGCATGTAAGTAAGGATTTCACTATTCTCGCTGCCTTTGTTCGCATAAAACCCAAACATTTCAACATTATCGTTGGTTTTGCTTCGATATTCAATTTCAGTACCTTCGGAAGTTCTTGTAATCATTATGCCGGTGCCGGTTAAACTGTTTTTATTTGAAGAGCAGGTTATGGCTCCCCCATTGAATGGCACAAGATAACTCTTCTCTTGCATGTTCACAACATTGCCATTTGATGTTTTTCCTGTTGCAAACTGATATGTTTTTGATCCGGTTTCAACTGTAAATATCTCTATTTTAGGCATTTTTACAATTCCATTAACGCCAGTTTTAATGGAGTATTTTGAATTCGGGTATACGTAAGGCAATGAAATATTGACATAATTTGGAATGGAGGTTACATGTTTAAAATCGGACGTTTTAATCACTTTATTAACTGTAATCATATTATTGACTTTTAAATCAGCATATTCGGTTGTTATTGGGTATTCTCCAGGTTTTAACCTTATGGCTAATCTAACCTGACCGTTTTTGTCTGTGGAGGAGGTGTATGTTTTTCCATAAACCTTCAAAGTCACTTTTTTGTTTGGGGATGCTTTTCCGTTGCTGTCTATAATTTTTACATTAAATGCACTTCCATCATTTTCATTCATTACGAGATTTTTCGTTTCAATCAATGATTTGACAGTAAGCGATTTGGTGATTTGTTCTGATGTTTTGGGATTTATTGGGATAATGCTTGCTTTAATGGGTTTTAGATTAATGTTTAATTTTGCAACTCCCATATTGTCTGTTTTTGCAGAATATGTTCTTGCGTTTATTTGAAATTTGACCGGGGTATTTTTTAAAACATTTCCTTTCGTATCATAAAACGTGGCGGAATAGGCGGCAGTATTTTTGTAATACTTTGTAAAATCACCACATTTTATTGTACTTTTGATTGTCACAGTGCAGGTTGTGCTTGCTTTTTCATAGGTGTCTGTCCCATCGAAGGTTATTATTGGGCAGTAAGTCCTACTTTTTATATGCAGGCCAATTGTTCCAGCTCCGTTTTTATTGGTCACGGTTGTATATGTTCTACCATTCATTGAAATTTTAAGTTTTGCATTGCTTATCGGTTTTTTATTCTTATCGGTCAATGTTGCAGTAAGTCTATGTCCATCTTCATAATACATTGTTACATCTGAAGCTTTTAGAGTAACTTTTTGTTTGGTTTGTGTTTTACTAATTGTGTTTTTATCTAAGTTTTGTTCTTGTTTTTTATTATCAACATTGCTTGCTTGAAGTATTTGGTTGTCGCAGGTTTCAATATCTTCATCTGCATTGTTTTTTGATATTGGTTGTGTTTCATTTTCACATTCTGATGCCGATACGGCCGATATTAAAAATAACAATAAGAAAATGAAACATATGGTGTTTATTTTCCGATTCATAGTATCTACCTTTTGCTAATTTTTTTGCTAAAATTAACAATTAGACTATGTAAATCGGACTATTTATTCTTTAATTTTAAAATTAAATGGTAAATCATTATTAAAATGAATTTTTAAGCTCAATTATTCTAGTATATTATCATTATGCACATATAAGTAAATTCACTGTTGGCTATTTCTTTCAAAGTTGACTCAACAATTCTTTCATCAGGGTAGCTTAGTCTTTCACAGACCACAACCTTCCTGTCTTCGTCAACACCATTGTCAAGCAAGAATTGCGCCATATCCTTTACTTTCCTTGAGGGGAGTGCTATTGTTGTTTTTCCATTATTTATGACCGGTAAGATTTCTTCTATATTTTCCCTTCCATGGAATGTCATGACATTGGCATTATCCCATTGGATGTGATTTCTTGCAGCCGCCAGCTGAAGTGAACTGATTCCGGGGATAACTTCAATATTTTTCTTGTCAAAACCTTTTTCATCGGATATTCTTAAAACAGTATTCAATACTCCTGAAAAACCCGGATCGCCTGTGGACAATATTGAAACTGTATTTCCTTTAATGGCCAATTCCACTCCTTCTTCAAGCTTATCCAATAGCTCTTTAACATTGAATGCGATTTTATTTTTTACATCATCAAACAATTCTATTGCACGTGTGCTTCCAACTGTATAATCGCTTGTTTTAACGGTATCAACTGCTTTTTTAGTTAAATATTCGCTTGCACCAGGACCAATTCCAATAATATAGATTTTACCAGTCATTTCAATCATTCATTTTAATTTTCTTTAAATTTTTTAAAGTGCTTTTAACCAAAAACATGTCTATTATGATTTGAATATTCGTTAAATTTATAATTTTATCACGAAAAACAATTTTTGGTATTCCTAGTCATATTTTGATTAAATTGTTATATATAATTAATTTTCAGTTAGGATGTTTTTCAAGGTTATAAAAATCATTTAGGAGTTTAGGTTTTCTATTTCTTTTTTTAAGAATTTGTATATTGATTCCGCACCAACTAAATCCCCAGGGTCTTTCCAGTTTGAAGGATATAAAATAAATGGTTTTGTTTGGTTTCCACCTAAACCCCCATGAGATCCAATCAATTCTTCAAATGCGCATACTTCATCACGTTCTTCATCGTAAAAACTATTTACTAAAATATCAGGCATGTTTTTGAACGAATTTTCTCTTTTCAAGTGTTTTGCAGCATTAGCGCCAAAACCTTCAAGAGGATCTTTACCAATTAATGTGTCGCTATCCAAATAGTAGATTCCATTTTGACCGATTACCATTCCTCCATGGGGTATTGAATCAACTAAAATAAATCCAATTCCAGGATGCTTAACTAACCCTGGAATTAAATTTGGGAATAGCATAACGATTTCTTCGTAACTTAGACGTTTGTTCCATTGGGTCAAATATATTAAACCTAGATTTCCAGAACTTAAAACAATCAATTCCGAGTTTTTTGCTTTTTTAGTACTTTGTTGGGCACTCTCATAGCTTTTGATATAATCTAGGCTATTGGGATATCCGTCTTGTAAATTTTCGGATTGCTCATTTTCGAAATTCGTTGCGGGTTTTATTTTTTTAACTCCCTCTTTCATGTTCTGAACGGGTTTCGAATCTTCAAATAAGTCATCACGAATATCATCAAATTTATTCTTAAGATGTCGGATTTGCAGATTTTCAGGAATTACTGCATCTCTAAAGTGGTCAATATTGTATTCGGTTTTAAACATCATTAAATCGTCTGGAAGTAATTTTCTAACGTAATCTCCTAATGTTATCCCATATCTTTGTTTAAATGTGGCTCCATTTGATTGGCCGTGGTCTGATAAAACTACTAATTTATAGTCTCTATCACTCATTTCAATTGCCGATGTTAATTTTGCAAATTGTAGATCAATCTTCTTTAAAGCTCCCCAAACGTCATTGTCTTCCACTCCGAGTGGTGAGCAATTTCATCATAACCCATGTATGTTGCATAGGCAGTATCGATGTTTCCTGCCAGTATCTCACTTGTTAGGACATCTGTTGTTACTTCTCTTAAAACCACATTTGCTCCGGCTCTGACTGTAGCATAAACAATTGTCCTTCTAATTCTTGGCTGTATATTCTTCAGATAATGAACAATTTGTGAGGTTATTTCTAAAATGATGTCCCATAAAAATAAAATGAATACCCGTTGGAAGTTATAGGCATCTAAAAACACGGCATTCAATGTTTTATTGTAGATATTGGCTAAACCATTCAATTTTGAAGATGTTAATGTTGGTATTTTACTGTCTCCCGAAAACATGTTTGCAATGCTAATTCCATCAACGAGCAAACCTTTGCCGTCACTTATTTCCTTTTCAATCTCGGGCGCGTCACTTAATTTTCCGGAAACAACAATTTGATTGTTGTTTTCTTTTTCAACCCATCTGTATGCTACAATGTCCTTATTATTGCCATGTAGTATTCCGGCTTGACTCGAACCGGTTTGTGAAGATAAATCGGTTTCCCATCCTTTCAGGGTATGGGTTTTTTCATCCAAGCATTTTTCAATGTTTGGCATCACACCTTTATCAATAGCCTTTTTAAGCGTATTTATTGAAAGGCCATCAATTTCAATCATTATCACACCGGAATATCTTTTTTTATAGGGAGTTTTTTGCTTTAATGCATGCCTTAAAATATTTTTGATATATCTGTCGTAATAGTTGGTGTTTGTAATGTTTGTGGTAAATGTTGTGGCTATTGCCATCATGATTGGAACCTGTAATACTCCATAGATTCCAGCTGAAACTCCCGGAATAAAATATGATGCAATATAGAATATGATTGAGTTTATAAAAAGGGATCCAATTCCAAATGTAAAGATGATGATTTTCATTAAGAAACGCCTGAATATTGGCCACAGCACTGCATTTGCAATTGCAACAACTATTACAATAATGAATGCATTATACCATGGGCCAACAGTAAAATCGGTACTGATGTAATCTACAATGTAAATTGCAATAATATTTGCAAGAATAAATAGCATTGTTGTGATTATGGTCCTAAGCGATGAAATTAACTTATTTTTTATCATTCTATCGTGATTTGCTGTTTCTTGGTGGTTTTCAATGTAATTATTGTAATTTCTGGTTTGCAGTTAATTCTTATTCTGAACGAATTTGTTCCAAGACCTTTGCTTGTATATTGTAGCATTTCCCCGACTTTATAAAGTCCAACAGGATACTTTGTTGAGTTTGGCCCTCTGAATGGCGTTGTTTCAAATTTTGGAATGATGAATTGGCCTCCATGAGAATGGCCGGATATTTGCAGGTCAAATTTATTGGTTTGCGATGACTCTTTTGCAAAATCAGGTTCATGGGCAAGCAAAATGCTTGGAATATCTTCAGGCATTTTGGCTATTACCTTATCTAAGTTATCGGCGCAAACTGTACAGCTATCGACACCACAAATATTTAGGCGATCTTCATCTTTTCTAAGGGTAACAACATCATTGCTTAAATCGACAATTCCGGAATTTTTAAAGATGTCCCTGATTTTTGAAGCATCCATCCAATGGTCATGGTTTCCTAAAACTCCAAATTTTCCATAAGGTGCTTCCAATTTCTTTAAAGACTCTTCAAGGGACTCTTCATAATCTTTCAGAACATATGAAAAATAATCTCCTGTTAATGTGATTAAATCAATATTTAATGTATTGACATAATCCACGAGTTCTGATAGATATTCTGGATTTATCCACTGGCCTAAATGAATGTCGGTTAAGTTTAAAATCCTAAAATTATTAAAATTCCAACCGAGCTTTTTTAATTCAAGATCTATTTCGACCAAATCAATGCTTTTTTTGCTAAATTTCTTATCCGGCAGGGAATATGTCATTGCATCTTGAATTCCCTGGCGGATTGTCATGGCTTGTGGGCGGTCAACATCTTTATCTTTCATTAATTATACATTAATTTCTGAAACTATTTATAATTTCAATTACATACATTAAAGATGTTATTAGAATTAAAGTGATTATTATGCTTCAAATTGCAGTTTGTGGAAAACCAAATGTAGGGAAATCCTCTTTTTTTAATTCGGCAACGGCTTCAAGTGTGGAAATGGCAAATTATCCATTTACAACAATTGATGCCAATAAAGCAGTTGCACATGTAATTA
This sequence comes from Methanobrevibacter sp., assembly GCF_045644645.1. Lineage (GTDB taxonomy): Archaea > Methanobacteriota > Methanobacteria > Methanobacteriales > Methanobacteriaceae > Methanocatella. Next base: position 27,645 of record NZ_JAZRHE010000018.1, on the reverse strand, counting down.
AGGATTGTCCATGTAAGGAATTAGGTGTTACTTGCAATCCCCATAATTCAATTTGTATTGATGGAAAAAGATTGCTTCCAATTGAATTGATAGATGTTGCAGGATTGGTGCCTGGAGCCCATGAAGGAAAGGGATTAGGTAATAAGTTTTTAGATGATTTAATGCAAGCTAAAGTGTTTATAAATGTTATTGATGCTTCAGGGTCTACTGATTTGGAAGGAAATCCTGTTGATCCTGGAAGCCATGATCCACTTGATGATCTGGAGTTTTTAGAAAATGAAATCGTAATGTGGATGTATGGAATATTATCAAAAAATTGGGTTAGGCTTGTAAGAAAGATAGGTGCCGAACATTTGGATGTTGCCAAGGTATTGTTTGATCAACTATCTGGTACCGGAATAGCTATTGAAGACATTATTGAAGCTAAAAGGACAATCGAGCCGGATTTCAATAAATGGGAAGAAGAGGATTTGATTGAGCTTACAAGAAATATCTTACACATTGCAAAACCAATGATGATTATTGCAAATAAGGCTGACTTGCCAACATCTGAGGCCAATATTGAAAGGATTAAGGAAAAATATCCGAATGTAATTCCAACTTCTGCGGAATCTGAAATTGCACTTGTAAGGGCAGCTGAAGCAGGTTTGATTTCATATGTCTCTGGTGAGGACCATTTTGAAATTCTAAAGGCTGATGAATTGAATCCAAATCAAATCAAGGCGCTTGAATACATTCAAACCAATATTTTGGATAAATATGGAAGTACTGGTGTTCAAAAGGCTTTAAACTATGGTATTTTTGAATTGCTTGATAGAATTGTAGTTTATCCAGTTCAGGATGAACATAAATACACAGATCAAAAAGGTAATGTCTTGCCTGATGGATTTTTAGTTCCTAAAGGCTCAACTCCACGTGAACTGGCTTATATTGTCCACACGGATATTGGAGACAAATTCATGCATGCTGTTGATGCGAGAAAAAACATGCGTGTGGCTAGTGATTATGAGCTGCAGGATGGCGACATTATCAGTATCGTAACAAGAGGTTAATTCCTCTACTTTTTTTATTTTAAAGATTTTCATGACTAAATTATCTAAAGATTTAAATCCGGTTGAGTTTAAAGAATACTATTTTTTAAAAGAGGAGTTAAAGGATTTTTGCAGATCAGAGGGATTGAAAGTTAGTGGCAGCAAAGAAGATTTGGAAAAAAGGATAATTCATTATTTGTCCACTGGCGAAGAGTTAAATGAAGTCCCGGTTAAACAGAAGTCTTCTGAAACATTAATGGATATTACATTGGATTCCAGATTGGGCGAAAATTTCAAATGTAGTGAGGATAAACGAGCATTTTTTGAAAAGGAAATTGGCAGCGGCTTTAAATTTAAAGTTAAATTTCAAAGATGGATTAAATCCAATCCTGATAAAACTTATGGGGATGCAATCGATGCATATTTTGAAATTCAAAATTCCAGTGAAAAAACAGAAATTGGAAAGCAATTCCAATATAATCAATACATAAGGGATTTCTTTGAAAATAATGGGGATAAATCTTTGGATGATGCAATTAAATGTTGGAAGTATAAAAAAAGTCTTAAGGGACATAATCGTTATGAAGAAAGTGATTTGGATGTGTTATTGTGAAAAAAGTTAAAATTACCGTCATGAAAAAAGTCAGGCATGATGACTTGATTGAAGAATATGAAAATCCGCTAGAGCACGAATGTGATGTTGAAGAGGGGGATGTTTTTATAGCCAATGGGTGGTTAAAGCCGGATAATTTCTGTGACAGTGCTTGGGAAAGTCTTTCACCTTTTGTATTGGCGCTGGCTAATGGGGCCAGTGATTTTTACGATGGTTGGATGAAAAATAAAAAATCTGCAATGATTTCCTGTAATGATGGCTTTAGGCCTGTAAGTTTTCTTTTAGAGACCCTTGATGACGATGCAGAATAAGTTATTATAATGCCTTTACTAAACAGATAATATGGACAATTTAACAGATAGATTTTTTGATTTTTTTAAAAAGGAAATAATACTTTCAATTTCAGCAATATTAGCCATTATTTCCTGTTTTTTTATCCATCCGAGCAGCAATTATTTTAATTACATTAACTGGGACACGATTATACTGCTTTTGGTGATAATGATTATTGTTGAGGTCTTAAAAAATCTATCAGTTTTTGAGTTGATGGTTCGCAAATTATTGACTAAAGTTAAAAATACGCGCGAACTTGTAGTTTTGTTGATTTTCACCTGTTTTTTTAGTTCAATATTCATAACCAATGATGTTTCTCTAATCATATTTGTGCCGTTTGCAATATTGGCCTTAAAAAAAGTTGACCGTATAGATTTAATGATTTTTACAGTTTCCATGCAGACTATAGCCGCTAATGTTGGCTGCATGGTTCTTCCCATTGGGGCTCCACACAATATTGTAATGTATACCGTTTCCAAAATTCCATTTGAATCATTCTTCTTGCTGCTTCTGCCATATGTTATTGTATCGGTTATATTTTTAGCGGCATTGTCATTATTCATTCCTAGGGAAGGCATTAATCTGCCTAGTATGGGTAAAATTAAGTTCGATGGAAAAAATTTCTTTAGGAGAGTTTTCTTAGGTGTTGATTATTGTCTGCTTTTAACATTCATCGCCCTTTTCATCCTGATTGGCAATTTGGAGAATATTTCATTTTTCAATACATTATTTGCAAAATGGATTGCTGGCAATGAGGTTTTATGGGGCGTTCTTGCATCCCAAGTCATTTCCAATGTTCCTGCAGCAATCTTGCTTAGCGGTTTCAGCACCAACTACGAAGCCATTATTGTTGGAATTAATATTGGGGGTTTGGGAACTCTTATTGCATCCATGGCAAATCTTATTTCTTATAAGATTCTTGTCCGCGAGTGCGGTGAATTTAAAATCAGATACTTGATAGAATTCACTGTTTTGAATGTTATTTTATTGGTGATTTTGTTTGGCGTTCATGTTTTGATTAATTAAAAGGTATCATCGGATTAATCTTCATTAACGACTTTGATATCATTAAATGCATCATAATCGGACACATAGACCATACATACTTTGTCTTTCAATCCAAATACGAATGAATAGCTTTCATTGTCGTATTTCTGATAGTATCCGGAATAGCCTAGCATTTTGGTTGGGGACCCGCCTACATTGGCTGCAACCTCTTGGCTATTGATGCCTGAACCTGGTGTTCTTGTTACTCCAATTTCTATATATGTCTTGTCATTGCTCCAGCCCATTGCACTTGATTTCACGTTTCCATCGTAGTTGACATCTGTTCTGGATGGTTCGTTTACATAATTGGCAGGAATTTCAAATTCAACATTGTCAACTTTAACGATTTGAGTTTGGGGTGTTAAAACAACAAATGAGATTAGAATAATCGCTATTATTGCAGCGATTATTAATGGAAGTTTATACTTATTTAAAAAGCTTTCATTTGAAGCGATATCTTTTTCACCACAATTGGGACAGAATCTCGCTTCTTCTTTAAGTTTAGCGCCACATTTTCTACAGTATCTTTCCATTTTCTAACCTAATTTGAATGAATTATTATTCGTCCCATAAATCAGCAACTTTATTTGCAATAAATACGCAGCAGTCAACACATGGGGACTTGTCCTCTCCATTGTTGGTTATTGTGCCGCAGCAAACGCTTCCGTATTCCTCTTTAAATGTGTTGAATATTTCCTTGGCATTCGCTTTAATTTTTGATGGATCATCTATAACTAATCCGTTTGCTATTATTGCGCCGGTTACAGCACCACAGGTTCCTTCATCGAATGTCCCACCTATTCCGCCAGCAAATCCACATCCTAATTTCACCATTTCAGCTTGGCTGATAGGATATTCGGCTGTTTCACAAAGGCCCATTAATGTTGACTCAGAGCAGCTTTTGAATTTTCTGTATTCTCTGATTTTTTCTTCTAAAATTTCTTTGTCAAGTTTCATATTGCAATCTCCAGAATTTGTTTAATTAATTATATTAATTAAGAATTAAAAATACTTATTTGTTAAATTGATTAGGTGATAAAAATTATACATCCAAGACCAAGTCCGATTGCAGCTACTCTTTACACATTAAGGGATATGAATGTTGATGTTATTGTTATGCATGGACCTACAGGGTGCTGCTTTAGAACAGCCAGGCTTTTAGAAAGTGACGGGGTGCGTGTTGTAACTACAGGAATGTCAGAAAACGATTTTATATTGGGTGCAGGTGAAAAATTAGTTGAAACTTTAACTGAAGCTTATGACTTGTTTAAACCAAAATTGATGGGTATTGCAGGAACCTGTGCAAGCATGATAATCGGTGAAGACTTAAAAGAGGCGATAGCAACTGCAGATTTGCCATGTACGGTGATTCCGGTCGAGTCTCATGGGGGATCAGGTGAAGGAGACAATACAGTTGGGGCTATCATGGTTTTGGATGCGGCCGTTGAATGTGGTGTAATACCAAGAGAGGAGGCCGACAGACAAATTGAAATGCTTGAAAAGGCAACGGAAGTTGAAAAAACCCGTGGAATGGCACAGGGAAAGTACATTAAGCCTAATTTCGGTGATTCCAAAGAGAAAGTGGCAAAAATTGTTGTTGACGCATTGAAGGAGAATAGGAAAGTCGCTTTTGTCCTGAATGTTAAGAAAGAAACATCATATCTGTTTTCGGATATTATAAATTTTGACTATAAAAAAATTAATCCCGAAAACAAACCTGTTTTTGTAGCCAATTTGGATGAAAACATTGGTCTGCCAAGAATCAGGCAGCATGCAATTAATATTAGAAATCAACTGGATATCGAACCGGATTTCATTACTGGAGGTTTGGATGAATATCCAATAACAGCAAACAACGCTGCGGAATATCTTAAGGGTAAGGATTTGGATTTGATTGTGGTATTTGGAGTTCCACATGCATTTCCAATTGAAGAGTTTGACGCGGAATCTGTAGCAGTAACTGACGGGCCTCGTTTGGTTGAACCTTTAAAAGAGTTGGGATACACTCACGTTGTTGCAGAACTTGATGCACACTCAAAAACTCTTGGAACTGAAGAAATTGTATTTTCAGACTTTGGTGGAATGATCAGGGCAGCTATTGGGTGGTTGGACGAATGATTACGATTATTGATTATAAAAGTGGAAATTTAAAAAGCATCTCGAATGGATTTAAGAAAATCGGTGTTGATTATCAGATAACTGATGATGAGGAAGAAATTGCAGCCAGTGACTATTTGGTTCTTCCTGGTGTTGGGGCTTTCGGAAGCGCAATGGAAAACCTAAAGCCTTTTGAAGATGTAATCCATGAGCATGTGGGTGATGATAAACCGTTTTTGGGAATTTGTCTTGGCCAGCAAGTGTTGATGAGCTCTAGTGAGGAATCGCCTGGTGTTAAAGGTCTGGATCTGTTTAAAGGCAATGTGGAAATATTGCCTGAAGGCGTAAAAATTCCGCATATGGGTTGGAATCAGTTAAATGTATCTAATGGTTCGCCCATTTTGGAAGGCATTGACAAGGAATACTTCTATTTTGTTCACTCTTATCATGTAATTCCTGATGATGAAAGCATCATTGCAGGAACCTGTGATTATGGTGGAAGCGTTGTAGCTTCCTTAAGTCAGAATAATTTGTTTTCAACACAGTTTCACCCTGAAAAAAGTGGTGTGGCTGGACTTAAGATTTTAAAGAATTTCACTAATTTGGAGATTTGAATATGGATATCGAAGGATTTGTAAGGGCTAGAATTGATGATTATGATTATGATGAATTAGCAGATATTTTAGCTGTAAGAATTAGAGAATACAAAAAGATAAATGAGGAAAACTCTATTGAAATGGCTAAAGCCGTAATTGATGAGGTAGCAACCACTTTAAGATTAAATGAAAGTGATGATGAATTTTTAAAAGAGATTGCTAGTGTCAATAAATCAGATGTATTGATGGGTGAAATGGGTGTGGGCTCTCGCGGAGCTGGAGACTTTTTTGTCCACAGAAAAATAGCAGAAATCGTTTCATCAACCAATACTGCATCTTTGGTAAATCCATCCGAACAGGATGATGGGGGAGTTGTAAAGGCTCCAGTCAATAACGATGAAGTTTATATCACAACTGCCGTTGATGGAATACACTCAAGATTAAGTGAATATCCATTTTTAGGCGGTTTCCACGTAACCCGGGCAACTTTAAGGGATGTTTGTGTAATGGGAGCAGATCCTGTAGCTATTTTAAGTGATGTTCACCTTGCAGATGACGGTGATGTTGCTAAAATATTTGACTTCACCGCAGGTGTTGCGGCAGTTTCAGAACTTGTGGATGTTCCGATTGTTGCAGGAAGTACCCTCCGTGTCGGCGGGGACATGGTTTTAGGAGATAGATTCGTTTCCGCTGTCGGAAGTGTAGGTGTTTCCCCATATCCTCCAACTGCAAGAAAAGGGGCAACTGAAGGGGATATCATCCTTTTAACTGAAGGATCAGGCGGAGGAACAATCACAACAACAGCTCTTTATAACGGTTTCTTCGATGTTGTATGGGATACAATGAACGTTAACTTTGTTCAGGCATCACATGCCTTGTTTGAAGCGGATTTGGTAAAGGACATTCATGCAATGACTGACGTAACAAATGGCGGTTTGAGAGGGGATGCTCACGAAATATCCAACACTACCGGTGTTGGACTTGAATTCTATGAAAAGGAAATCAGGCAGATGGTGGCTCCGAATGTCTTGAACATGCTTGAGACATTAAACATTGACCCATTAGGTGTTTCTACAGATTCATTGATGTTGATTGCACCGCCTGAAATAGTTGAGGATATCAAAAATGCTGTTGGCAAGTATGGTGTGGCAATTTCCGAAATTGGTGAAGTCAACAACTCAGGTGAGCCAATTTTAATCAAGGAAGATGGTTCAAATGAAAAATTGGTTCCTCTATTTAGGGAAGCAGCATACACCAAGATTAAAAAGTTGGTTGGCGATACAACTCCTGAAGACTTTGAGGAAATGAAAAGAAAGGTTCAGGAAGCTTCAGATGCCGCAATTGCTAAAAAGGATAAGGTGATTAAACACATCCGTGCAAATTAACTTTTGCACACTTCAACTTTTTTTATTAATATTGAAAGACAATTTCAATTCATGTTAGATGAAAAAGGAAATTTTTTTATTATCGATGCGGTGCTTGCAGTTATCTTACTGTTATGCGTATTTTTAGTTTTTAATTCAGCCATTTCCATTCCTGATTCCAGTTATTCAGGTGAAATAAGGGAATCTAAGAATGCCCAGGACATCATGGAGATTTTAAGTGGAAAGGTTGACTATGATGACGGGACTTTCATTCGGGAAATTTCTGAAATTTTAGAGGAAAATAAAAATTCAAAGGAATCTATTAATGAAGTTTCTAAATTAAGCAAAGACAAATTTAAAAGTTTCAATCTCGTAAATTATAGATTTAGCGAAACAAATGTTTTAAATGATAAAGTTCTTTCAGGTTCCGGCGATTATTCAGGTGCTGAGGATGTTTCATCAGCTACAAGGTCTTATGGGGATTATTATTATACATTATCAACATGGTAATCATTAAATACTATAAATATCTTATACTTATATGTTATCTTATTTTGTTGGCCCTGGTGGTGTAGTTTGGATAACACATGGGACTGCGGATCCCATTCCCCGGGTTCAAATCCCGGCCAGGGCATTTACTTACAGTGATTATTATGTTAAATGCTAATTCTTATGTAACTAATCAAGCTGGTATCGGTGGAACCATCAGAAACCGATATGAGGACTTTTATGTTGAAGAAATTCCTGAAGTAATTCCAGAAGGTGAAGGCCCAAACGTTTACATTTGGATTGAAAAATTGGGGAGGACAACTTTGGATGTTGTTTTGGACATAGCCCGTGATTTGCACATTTCAAGGAAAAGGATGGGCTTTGCTGGGATGAAAGATAAAAAGGCTTTAACCCGCCAGTGGATTTGCATTGCAAATATGGATTCCGAAGAGCAATTAAATCAGGTCAAAGCATTGGACGGTACAATTTACAAGACTGATTTTTTAAAGGTAGTCCGCGGTCGTAAAAAGCTCAGGATGGGTCAGCTTAAAGGAAACAAGTTTAAAATTCTTATTAGGGATTTGGACGATATTGAAAAAAGTGCAGATATTGCCAATGAAGTTTTAGAACAATTGGAAGTCACAGGGGTTCCTAATTATTTTGGCTGGCAGAGATTTGGAAAACCGAGGACAATTACTCATTTGGTTGGCAGGGCTTTGGTTGAAAACGATTTGGCCAAGGCTGTTGGAACATATATTGGAAACCCGACTGAAGATGAAAGCGAGGAAAACCGGCTGGCAAGACAGGCATACGATGATGGCAATTTGGAGGAATCTTTAAATCTTATGGGAAAAGGAATGCGCTATGAAAAAATGATGGTGAAGGAATTAATTAAAGATTCCAAAAAAGGAGAATTAACTGATAAATCATATATGAATGCATTGCATGCCATTCCGAAGCCTCTTCAGAGGATGTTTGTACATGCTTATCAATCTTATTTATTTAATGAAGCTGTAAGCAATAGAGTTGAAATGGGAATTAGCAAATATGTTGAGGGAGATATTATTATTGACCCTGAAGAGCATATTGTTCGAGATAAAACTCCTGATGAATTCCAGAAATTGATTGATGATTTCCAAGCGAGTCCAACTTGTCCTTTATATGGCACGAAAGTTCCATTTGCTGATGGAAAAGTTGGTGAGATGGAGGAGAACGTATTAAAAAAATATGATCTGGAAAAATCAGACTTTGAAGTTCCAAAAATGCCGCGTCTGGGAAGCTATGGATTAAGGAGGTCCATGCGTTTTCAGGTATGGGATACATCTGCCGTTCCCACTGAAGATGGTGTTTTATGTGAATTTTCAATCGATAAAGGTTCTTATGCTACTGCCGTTTTAAGAGAAATAATGAAAAAAGATGTTGTTTAGGTGATGATATGGTTGTATGTCCTGAATGTGGAAAAGAAGTAAAAGATGCAAAGTTCTGTTCAAATTGCGGAGCCGTTCTTCCAAAAGTCGATGAAGTAAAAGTCGAAGATGTTGAAGAGCCTGTTGAAGAAGTTCCAGAAGTAGAGGAAGTTCCTGAAGAAACTGTTGATAAAGGAGAAATCATTGAAGTCAAAACAGTTGGCTCAGAAACTGATGATGAAACAGTTGAAGATAATAAAAATTCTAAGTTTTGCCCTAATTGTGGTACTGAAATTAGTGCAGATGTAGTATTTTGCCCACAATGTGGCTTTAAATTCCAGAAAGAAGGAGGACAAACAAAATTTTGCCAATCCTGCGGTGAAAAAATCAATATTAATGCTGAAATCTGCCCTCATTGTGGTGTTAGAGTTGCTGGTGTTGCTCCAGGTGGAGAAAAAAGTGTTCTTCTGGCAGCCATATTAAGTTTCCTATTCCCTGGTTTAGGTCACTTATACAATGGATTGACTAAAAAGGGACTTAGCTTTATTATCGCATACATCGTTTCAGTTGTTCTTATAGTTTTGGTCATAGGATTTGTTTTAATTTTTATAGTTTGGATTTGGGCTTTGATTGATGCCATCAAATCCACTGAGGCAATCAATAATGGAGAGTTCGTTGAAGATAAATTATTCTAAATAGGTGTATTTTATGATTAAATGTCGAAATATTGCAAAGGGAAAAGCCAAAGGTGAACTAATAGTCTCATCTGAACCTATTAGCTTTCTTGGTGGAGTTAACCCGGATAATGGACAGGTCATCGATCCGAATCATGAATTGAAAGGCCAATCAATTAAAGATAAGGTATTGTTTATTCCAGGCGGTAAGGGTTCTACAGTCGGTTCTTATGTTATTTTCCAAATGATGAAAAACAATACTGCTCCAAAAGCCATTATCTGTCTTAATGCAGAGCCAATTATAGCTACAGGTGCTATAATGTCTGATATTCCGATGGTTGACTCACCTGAAGATACTAAAGAATTAACTTCCGGAACTTTGGTTGAAGTTGATGGAGATAAAGGAACAATTGAAATTTTGTAGGTGCAGATATGCAAACTCTAATTGAAAATGTAAATATTCTAAACCCCTTGGAGGAAATTGAAACTCACAGGAATGTCCTAGTTAAGGATAATATGATTAAAAAGATTTCTTCCAAAAAGATAACTACTAAAAAAGACGTAAAAGTTATTGATGGTGAGGATAATTATTTGCTTCCGGGTTTTATTGATTGTCATTGCCATATTTTTGCTAAGGGTTTTCACAAAGAGGAAAACATGGCAAATCCATTAGGCATTCATTTTTACAATGCAGTTCCTCATGCAGCTCAAACAATCAGTGCCGGCGTTACAACAATTAGGGATTGCGGATCTGCTGATTTAAGTTTCAAATTGGCTCAACAAAGAAGGCTATTTAAAGCCCCTAAAATTCACTTATCAATCACTCCGCTGGTCATGACTGGCGGACATTTTGATTTGCTGTTGCCTTCCGGTTTTGACATGGAGATAATGTATCCCGGATTTCCTAAAGGAAGATGCGATGGTATAGAGGAAGTCCTGAAAAAGACCCGTGAAGTCAAAAGGGCGGGTGCTGACTTTATAAAAGTAATGTGCAGTGGAGGGGTCCTGACAACCAATACTTCACCCGAATTTCCACAGTTCAACAAAAAAGAACTAAAAACTATAGTCTGTGAGGCCCGTGCCAATGACATGAAGGTTTCAGCTCATTGCCATAGCTTAAGGGGGATGAATAATTGTATTGATGCGGGGTTTTCATCAATTGAACATGGAACTTTCATTGATAAAAAGACCGCATGTAAAATGGTTAAAAAGAATGTTAGCTTAACCCCGACATTACTGGTTCATCAATTCTTATATAAAAACGGTTTTCCTGCATGGGATAGTTATGCCAAGGAAAAAACTGCCAAATTAAGGGAAGTTGTTAAAGTTCACAAAGAAAATATCTCGGTTGCTTATGAGCAAGGCGTCAATATTTTGATGGGAACTGACAGTGGTGTAATTCCTCATGGTCATAACTTGGAAGAGTTGGTTCATCTAACTGACATTGGAATGAGTGAAGCTGAAGCGATAGCCAGTGGAACTGTTAAAGCTGCAGAATTTTTAGGGCATGATAATTTAGGAATAATAAAAGAGAATTATGTGGCAGATTTAGTTCTAGTTAATTCAAATCCTTTAGATGATGTTTCTGTTTTAACTGATAATGATAATGTTTTAAAGGTCATTCAAGATGGATGTGAAGTTAAAAATTAATCATGAATTGTGCACGGATTGTAAACAATGTGAACAAGTCTGTATTCGAGACAATATTGTTGTCGAAGATTTTGCTATAGAAACGGGCGGCAATTGTTTTGAATGTGGTCATTGCATGGCAATATGTAAAGCAGGTGCAATCACGCTTAAATCTTATGATGGAAAAGAGGATAGGATTGCCGAATATAATCCTCGTGAAATCCCAGTTAACTATGATAATCTGATTCAGCTTTTAAGACAGAGAAGATCCATTCGTTGGTTTAAAGATATGAAGATTGATAAAGAAATCTTTGATAAATTATTTGAGGGGGCATATTATTCTCCTTCAGCTCAAAACCAGCAAGATGTTGAATTTGTTGTTTTGGATGAAAAACTTAATGAATTCATGGAACTTGTCTATGAAATTATTAAAGTTGAAGAGGATAAATTTTTTAGAATTAAAGAATTTGGGGACTATTTAAAGGATAATTCTACAAAAAAATTCCATCCATTGCTATGGGGTGGCAAACAACTAATTTTAACATTTTCCACTGATAAGACAACCGCTGTCATTGCAAATACTCGTTTGGAATTACTGGCTTACTCTTTAGGCCTTGGCGGATTTTATTCATTATTTATTTTGAAGGCTGATGAAATTGACCATGATAGATTAATGGGGTTTTTCCCGAATATTGATAAAAATAAGCATATGTACTCCTCTTTTATAATTGGCTATCCAAAAGTGAAATTTAGAAGAACAATCCCTCACAAGGATATTAAAGTTGAGTATCTTTAATTTTTTACTATTTTTCGTTAAACCTAAAATTTATAATTATTAAAAATTAAATATTGTCTCATATGCTATAACGGTTGTGATAGGGTGGTAAAACATAAACACATGGATTTGCCAATAGAAGGAATGCATTGTGCTTCTTGTGTTTTAAGCGTTAACAAAACTTTTGGAAAGATTGAAGGTGTAGAAGAAGTTGATGCGGACCTTGCAGCAAATAAATTGCATATTACTGTTGATACTAAAAAGATTTCTTATGAAGAAATGGAAAGGCTAGTCAAAAACCTTGGCTTTGACCTTCACTGCGATGAAATGACTATAAGAATTCAAGGAATGCATTGTGCTTCATGTACAATGAATGTTGAAAATTTCTTGATAAGGCTGGATGGTATTTTCGATGTCAAGGCAGATTTGACTTCCCAATCTGCAAAAATCAGATATGATTCGTCTAAAGTTACTTTAGATGAAATCGAAGAGGTGATTACTTCATTAGGTTTTGAACTTCTTGGCGTGGAAGGCCAAACTGAAATAGATGAAGAGGCTATTTATCAAAAGGATTTAGCTGAAAAGCGTAATAGAATCATTGTTGGTTTAATATTTTCAGCCATTCTAATGATTTTGATGTTTTCAGGATGGGACCCGTTAATGGGTGTAACGGAATCCATTAAACAGTCAACTGGTGTTGACATATCCTCAATGGGGTTATTGTCATTGATTGTAAGCATTGCTCCTTTTTTATATGTGTCATTACCAATTCTCAAAGCCGGAATCAACGGCTTGATGCATAAAAACCTTAATATGGATGTAATGTATTCGATGGGTATTCTTGTAGCTTACATCTCAAGTATCTTCGGAACTTTTCATATAGTCTTGGACCATTCCTTCATGTTTTATGATTCTGCTGTAATGCTTCCTTCATTTTTAATGATTGGAAGATATCTTGAAGCAAGAGCTAAAAAGAGAACTTCAGATTCAATAAGGGAATTGATTGGCCTTCAGCCAACCGTTGCAACTGCAATCGAACTTGATGAAAATGGTGAAATAACATCCCAAAAGGAAGTTTCAATAGCGGATATTGTCATTGGTGATCTATTGCTTGTAAAACCTGGTGATAAAATCCCTGTTGATGGGGATGTCGTCGGCGGTGAGTCTTATGTTGACGAATCAATGATTAACGGCGAACCTATTCCTAAAGTCAAAAAGGATGGTGAAGAGGTGTTTGCCGGAACTATCAATCAGGATGGGATTTTATACATTAGAGCTCAAAAAATCGGTAAGGAAACTGTTTTATCCAATATCATTCGTTTGGTCGAAAAGGCACAGAGTTCAAGGCCTCCTGTTCAGAAATTTGCAAACACTATCGTATCTTACTTCATTCCTGTTATTCTTACAATAGCCATTGCAGTATTTTTAATTTGGTATTTTGTATTGGGAGAAACTTTATTATTCTCTTTAACTTGTTTAATTTCAATTTTAGTGGTAGCCTGTCCATGTGCTTTGGGTCTTGCAACTCCAACTGCAGTCACTGTCGGTGTTGGACGGGCTGCAGAGTTTGGAATCTTGATTAAGAATGGGGATACCTTGGAAAATGCAGGCCAAATCGATGTTGCAGCATTTGATAAAACAGGGACAATCACCGAAGGAAAACCGGAGGTTGATGATGTAATTGCTTATGGCATATCTGATGATGAATTAATAAGATTGGCTGCCAGTGTTGAGCAGAATTCTAATCACCCAATCGCTAAAGCCATTGTAAACAAATCCAAGGAATTGAACATGGATTTAACTCAAACCTCAAGTTTCGAAAACGTAACTGGCAAGGGTCTTAAGGCTTCAATCGATGATACTGAAGTTCTTGCAGGAAACTTGGCTTTAATGCAAACCAATGATATTGCTGTATCTGAAGATTTAATTGATAAATATCATGATTTGGAAAAGCTTAGCAAGACAATCATTTTCATAGCTCAGGATAAATCCGTGAAAGGTATTTTAAGCTTATCAGACAAAATAAAGGATAATTCCAAAAGGACTATCGAAGAATTGCACAAGATGGGTGTTGAAACTTACATGCTGACAGGAGATAACGAATCCACAGCACTCACCGTTGCAAATGAAGTTGGAATAGACAATGTAAGGGCGGGAATTCTTCCTGAAAACAAATTAGATATCGTAAGGGAAACTCAGGCAAACAACACTAAAAAGGTTTTATTTGTAGGTGACGGCATTAATGATGCTCCTGCACTAACACAGGCGGATATCGGCGTTGCCATGGGTAATGGTACTGACATAGCCATGGAAAGTGGGGATATTGTTGTTATGGAAGGTGATTTGGAAAATGTTGTGGCTGCCATTCAGTTTTCCAAAAAGGTAATGAGAAGAATTAAGGAAAATATCTTTTGGGCTTTTGCCTATAACTCCATACTTATTCCGGTTGCTGCTGGAGTTTTATATCCCACCTTTGGCATAACATTTGAGCCTGCCCTTGCGGGTCTGGCGATGGCATTGAGTTCAGTAACTGTCATATCCCTTTCACTGATGCTTAAGAGATATGTTCCTGAAATAAAAAGAAGTAAAAATTAATTGATTCAAGCATCAATTAATTCTATTTTTATTTTTCCAATTTTCGGAGCCAAGTAGTTATAGAATATGGCAATAAGTGCCGCTGCAACGAATCCACTAATTATGCTGATGATTACATTGCTTATTAGGGTGATTGCATTTCCGCCACTGATTAAGCTGATAATTCCAGTAATTAAACTTAATACTCCACTGATTACCGCAATGACAATTGCAAACTTCATCATGTCAATTGAATCAATAGCGGTCAATCCGTTTTCCTCAGACAATCCTAAAACAATTCCTCTGCCTTTGGATGCGAGCACATTATAGATATAGACTCCAATCAGGACAAATATGAATGTTATCACGAAAGTTCCAAAAATAAACATTAACACTGTCATCGGTTGACTTAAAAGCAATAGTATTTGGTAAAGTGAGTATGCCAATGCCTGATTGGATAGCATTACTGTTTGCATTAGTGCACTGAAGAATAAAGGTAAAAGCAAAACGGAAACCAAATATATCAGTATGGCCTGAATCAATGCAATAGTCGCTACAAGGGTTGCAGTTTCTGTAGGTGAAATTTTAGTGATCTCTCCACCATCCAATTCGATTTTTATGTTTCTTAATCTTGTTGCAAGTAGGTTATAAAATAAACCTTCGCTAAAGTATCGATAGATTCCAACCATAAATGTGCCGACCACAAGTGTCGGTATAAGGTAAATTACAATTTCACTGGCTTGCGGAATCAATATCAGAATTCCTAATGCAATTCCGATAGACAGTAATATTGCAATCAACACTGATAATGCAGTACTGATTATGGTGTATGAAGCCAAATCTATTGATTTTAATTCTTTTACACTAACCATTTTAAACACCTAGAACCATTCTTTGGATTTTTCAAGCAATTCGTCAATGATTATTGGTATGGACCCTGTGTATGTGTGGGGATCCATGATTTTCTCCACATCCGCTTCTGTCAGGTATTTCTGAACATCTTCATCTTCCAGGATTAGCTCGCCGAGCAATAGTTTTTCTTTGTTTGCCTTAATTGCATTTTTCCTTACAATTCCATATGCGGTTTGTTTTCCCATTCCTGCACGGGTAAGTTCAGCCATTAATCTTTCAGCCATAATCAAACCATTGGTTAAGTTTAAGTTTCTTTCGATGTTCTCGTCATAGAATACCAGATTGCTCATGAGTTTAATTGTTAAGTTTAAGATGTAGTCTGTTAAAATACAGCTTTCCGGAAACATGATTCTTTCACAGGATGAATTTGTCAGGTCTCTTTCATGCCAAAGTGGGTTGTTGTCCAAAGCAGCATTAACATAAGATTTGATGATTCTTGCAACGCCGCAGATTCTTTCGGCAGTAATCGGATTCATTTTGTGTGGCATGGTGCTGCTTCCAACCTGTTTTTCAGGATCGAAGTATTCGCCAACTTCCATAAGTTCAGTTCTTTGCAGGCTTCTGATTTCCAATCCGATCTTATCGAGGGTACTTGCAATGTTAGCTAAAACACTAATGAATTCAACATGATTGTCTCTTTGCACTACCTGGTTTGTTATTGTTGCTGCCGGAAGGCCTAAGATTTCTGCAACTGCCTTGTGGATTTCCCAACCTTGTTCACCTAACGCCGCGGTGGTTCCGACTGCGCCATCCATCATTCCAACACAGACATTCGCTTCGGCATGTTCCAGTCTTACATATTGTCTGTGAAGCTCATCGGCCCAGATACCGAATTTCATTCCATATGTGGTTGGAAGTGCATGCTGGCCGTGTGTACGTCCGATACATACTTTCATTTTGTTTTCTTCAGCTAAATTAAGCATTATTTTGGTTAATCTTTCTAATTTTTCCTTTAATACATCGATTGAATCTTTGATAAGCAGGGAATTTGAGCTGTCTACAATGTCGTTAGATGTGGCGCCAAAGTGAACATATTCTCCGGCTCCGTTTTCGCATACTTCTGTAATTCCTTTGGATAATGCTGCAATGTCGTGGTTGGTTTCTGCTTCAATAGCCTTCACTCTTTCCAATTTTACAAATTCGGTTGTTGCTTTTGCAGCAATCTCGTCGGCTACCTCTTGTGGAATTATTCCAAGCTTTCCTTCTGCTTGAGCCAATGCAGATTCGACGTCTAACATTCTTTGTAGTTTATTTTCTTCCTCCCAAATCCTTTTCATTTCGGGAGTACCATATCTAAATTCAATAGGGTGTATAGCCATATTATCATCTCATTAAAAAATAATTTTTACAAATTATATTAATATTTTTGTTAGTTCGTATTTTTATATTATTGGATATCAACACATTTATATATCTTTTTAAAAAAAGATAATAACACCATTTATATATTTGATATAAATAGGTGAATTATATGGAAACAAAAATAAGACAGTTTCGCCAAGAAATGGGTCTGACGCAACAAGAACTCGCAGATTCTGTTGGTGTAACTCGTCAAACAGTAAATGCTTTAGAAAATGCTCGTTATAACCCTTCCTTATTATTGGCCTATAAAATTACTAAAATATTGGGAAAAGAGTATATTGAAGATGTTTTTTCCTTTGACGATGAGGATTAAAAACTTGAAAAATATGGTCTTTTTGATTGTTGTTTAATCTTTGGGCAAATTAATTATTAGCGAAAAAGGAATCATTAGTGTTATTTGGTAAATTGGCTGTTGTCTTTTTAGATAATATAGCTATGCTAATCTAAAAATTCATAAATTCCAATTTGAACAGATTATTATTCGTTTTTAGAAAATATTAAACGATTTTTTAATTTATTTTTCTGATATTATGATATCATTCAACGAAAATCTTAAAAAAATTTCTTTAATTGAGGTATTATTTGTAATAATATTGTCATATTTATTGATTTTCAGTTTAAACTTCTTTCAGATAGTCGCTCTTGACAATGATATTATTAATCTGTTAATCCTTCTGTTTTTCTTTATCAAATTAAGGGGTTCCATTTCTGATTTGAAATCGGATGCTTCTAGCATTTTTTCAGCCATATCTTTTAGGGAGATTCTAGTGCTTGTGCTGTTGAATATTCTCTTTTCCTATGGGATGCTTTATTTGTCAAATTATTTAGTTCATTCAGTTCCAATTGATGGCTATTTGTCATTTTTAATTCCATCCAAAAGCATTAATAATAATTTTGTTGGCATTTTTTCTTTAATTTCAGTGGTTTTAATTTCACCTCTTGCCGAAGAGTCATTGTTTAGGGGCATTTTTTTAAATAAATTAAAATTAGTTGTTCCGGTGACATTTGCGGTCATGATTTCTTCGCTGTTATTTGCTTCACTTCACAGCTTCGGCGGCATCATATCTGCATTTGTATTTGGAATGTGCATGGCCATATTGTATTTAAAGACAGATAATATTCTGGTGCCGATTTTAGCCCATTTCATCAATAATCTATTGAGTGAGGTAATCTATCACTTGGATTATTCGGATTTGCTTTTTGCAAATGACATTGTCATGGTATTCGTGTCTGGTTTAGCTATTGTTTCATTTATTGTTCTTTTTAAATTTATAAAGATAAATTTGAAAAATATTTATTGAATTAACTATATAAATATTCTAAAAGGTGTTTAGATATGGATTTAAGAAAAATTGGTGTTCTCCTGATTTTCATTGGAATTGTCGTTACGGTTGTTTTCATTGGTGATGATAAAATATTTGTTCCTGCTTTGACCATTACTGTTTTGGGATTCTTCATTACCGTTGTTGGGTATGTTGATGAAGTCAGAAAAAGAAAAATCATCAATGATAGGCTTGATGAAGATATTGGGAATATTCTTCAGCCATTAATCACCAAATATTCAAATTTGAATAGGGAATATCACAGCCAATATTCCGGTGAAGAATATGTTAAAAAGAGGATGCAATTGAATAAGGATTTGGAAAGGGAAATCACAGAAAATCTTCCTTATCTGGAAAGAAGAGAGATTAAAAAGATTGTTATCGAGTTCAGCAAGGAACAGGATAAATTGTTCTAAATTTTTTTGAGTTAATCCTATAATGTACAAAAAGTTACACCAAGGTTTTAAATAGTACATTATACTAATAATTTTAATAGTGATATAATGTTTTCCCCGGATTTAGAAGAAGTAAAGAAAATTGCAGAAAGCAAGGAGTATAAACGCATGCCAATATCTTATGAACTGTTTTCGGATATGGCTACTCCTGTAGAAGTATTGAGGATCTTAAAAGGCGCTAGTAACCATTGTTACATGCTGGAAAGTATAGAGGATGCAGAAAAATGGGGAAGATACAGTTTTTTAGGTTTTGACCCTTTATTGGAATTCACATGTCAAAACGGAATTGTTCAAATTAAGGGGGATGCCGAGTTCAATGAGTTGAATGATGATTTGATTACCATTGAAACGGATAATCCCGGTGAAATTATAAAGGAATTAGTTTCAAAAAACAAATCCCCAAAATTGGATTATCTGCCGCCATTTGCCGGAGGGTTTGTAGGCTATTTTGCCTATGATTACATAAAGTATGCCGAGCCTTCACTTAATTTGGATGCTGAAAATCAAGACCAGTTCAAGGACATTGACCTGATGTTATTCGATAAGGTTATCGCATTCGACAATTTCAAGCAAAAGATCATCCTCATTGTAAACATGAAAACTGATGATTTGGAAAATAATTACAGGAAGGCTTGCAGTGACTTAAAAAGCCTTGCAGATTTAATTAAAAACGGTAAAAAAGCTGAAATAGAACCATTAAAATTAAAATCTGATTTTACACCAGCATTTTCACGTGAAAACTATTGTGAAATGGTTGAGAAGGCTAAAAACTATATTAAAGAAGGGGATATCTTCCAAGTGGTATTGTCAAATAGGATTGAAGCGGATATTTCCGGAAGTTTGTTTGATACGTATAGGGTTTTGAGGACTACGAATCCATCTCCATATATGTTTTATTTTTCAAGCAACGATATTGAAATTGCAGGTGCATCTCCAGAAACATTGGTTAAATTAACTGATGGGAAGTTATACACTTTCCCGCTTGCAGGAACTAGGCCTCGAGGCATGACTGAAGAAGAGGATTTGAGGCTGGAGGAGGAGTTGTTGGCTGATGAAAAGGAATTGGCCGAACACAATATGTTAGTCGATTTGGGTCGTAACGACATTGGACGGATATCTGAAATAGGTTCTGTTAGTGTTGATAAATATTTGTCAGTTGAGAAGTTTTCACATGTGATGCATATTGGATCCACGGTCACCGGAACTTTAAGAAGTGATTTGGATTCTCTTGTAGCTATCGATTCAATTTTGCCTGCAGGAACATTGTCCGGCGCTCCAAAAATAAGGGCTTGTGAAATCATCAATGAACTTGAAGACAACAAGCGCGGAATTTATGGTGGAGCCATTGGTTATGTTGATTTGAGCGGCAATATAGACACTTGCATTTCAATTAGGATAGCTTTTGCCAGAAACAATAAGGTGTTCATACGTTCCGGTGCGGGAATTGTTGCAGATAGTGTGCCTGATATGGAATTTGACGAAAGTTTAAATAAGGCGGCTGCGGTAATCAATGCTTTAAAAACAGCTGATGGGGGTTTAGAATGATTCTTCTAATCGATAATTATGACAGCTTTTCATATAACCTATTCCAATTAATTGGTGAAGTCAATAGTGACATTCTAGTTTACAGAAATGATAAGGTAACACTTGATGAGATTAAAAGGCTAAATCCCGATGCAATTATTTTGTCACCGGGGCCTGGAAAACCGGAAAATGCGGGAATCTGCATCGATCTGGTTAAAGAATTTCATGATAAAATCCCAATTTTGGGAGTCTGTTTGGGCCATCAGGCTATTTGCACTGCATTGGGAGGCACCATTTCTTATGCAAGCCGTTTAATGCATGGAAAATCTTCAAAAATCTCCCTGGATTATGATTTTATTTTCAAGGGTTTGCCAAGTGAAATCACTGTTGGAAGGTATCATTCTTTAAGCCTGGTCAAGGACACCCTTCCGGATTGTCTCAAAATCATTTCCAAAGCAAAGGATGACGGGGAAGTGATGGCGGTTAAGCATAAGGACTTCAATGTTTATGGTCTTCAGTTTCACCCGGAGTCAATATTGACACCGGATGGTTTGATTATTATAACTAATTTTATTGAAAAAGTAGAGCGAGGAATTTTATGATTAAAGAAGCAATATTAAAAGTATCACGCCACGAGGATTTAACTTATGATGAGGCTTACATCACCATGGATGAAATCATGGGTGGTGAAGCTAGTGAAGTTCAAATGAGTGCTTATTTAACAGCAATGTCAATGAAAGGTGAAACAATTGAAGAAATCACCGCATCCGCTAAAGCCATGAGGGACCATTGTATAAGGCTGTTAAATGATGAGGAAGTTTTGGAAATTGTTGGAACTGGTGGGGACGGTTCAAACACGTTTAACATATCCACCACCTCTTCAATAGTAATTTCGGCTGCGGGGGTTCCTGTGGCAAAACATGGCAACAGGTCTGCATCAAGCAAATGCGGCGCCGCTGATGTACTGGAGGAATTGGGTGTTAACATTTACATCGAACCTGAAAAAAGTTTAAAATGTCTAAAAGAAATCAATTTATGTTTTTTATTTGCACAAAACTATCATTTATCTATGAAATATGTTGCAGGGGTGCGCAAAGAGCTTTCCATTAGGACAATATTTAATATTTTAGGGCCATTGACAAGCCCGGCAGGTGCATCAATGGAGGTGTTGGGCGTTTATGAAAGGGAGTTGCTTGAACCTCTTGCAAGTGTTTTAAAGAATTTGGGAGTAAAATCCGCAATGGTTGTTTATGGTTTGGATGGAATGGATGAGATTTCAGCCAGTGACAAGACAGCGGTTTGTGAGCTTAGAGATGGCAAGACCATGACATATGAAC
Source organism: Methanobrevibacter sp. (assembly GCF_045644645.1). GTDB lineage: Archaea > Methanobacteriota > Methanobacteria > Methanobacteriales > Methanobacteriaceae > Methanocatella. The sequence continues at coordinate 6,105 of NZ_JAZRHE010000018.1, read as the reverse complement.
TTTCTCCGGAATATTTCGACATGGAAGTTGCTTCTAAGGAAGACCTTGTCGGCGGGGATGCAAAGGAAAATGCACAAATAACCTTATCAATTTTAAATGGTGAAATGGGACCTAAAAGAAATGCTGTTCTTTTGAATTCTGCAGCAGGATTGTATGTTGCAGGCAAAGTCAGCTCATTGAAGGAAGGTGTCAAATTGGCCGAAGAGGTCATTGACTCCGGAAAAGCATTACAACAACTTGAAAAATTCATTGAAGTTACAAACAGATGATTATTATGTTGGATGAAATCGTTGCAAAAACTGAAGAAAGATTAAAGGATGCTATGGAAAACAAGTCTTTGGAAGAGCTCAAACAGGATGTATCTATGTTGGAAATTAACCAGGATTTTCCATTTAAGGAAGCTCTGAAAGATCCTCAAATTGCAATAATTGCTGAAGTTAAAAAAGCTTCACCTTCAAAAGGATTGATAGCCGAGGATTTTGATTATATTGAAATTGCAAAAGAATATGAAGAGGCCGGTGCTTCAGCCATTTCGGTCTTGACCGAACCGTATTTCTTTCAGGGGTCTGACGATTATTTAAAAGAAATTGCCCAAAATGTTTCAATCCCAATTTTGAGAAAGGACTTTGTCATTGATGAGTATATGATTTGGGAAGCCAAATTGCTTGGAGCTTCTGCAGTGCTTCTGATTGTTTCCATATTGGATATTGTTCAATTGAAGAGATTTTTAGATTTGGCTCATGATTTGGGTCTTTCTGCAATTGTTGAAACTCATGACGGTAATGAAATCAGGACTGCAATGAATGTTGGGGCTGAAATAATCGGTGTAAACAATAGGAATTTGGCTGATTTCACTGTTGATATTGATAATAGTATCAGCCTACGTAGATGTGTAAGTGACAATATCATATTTATTTCAGAAAGCGGCATTAAAACAAAAGAAGATGTCACCAGATTAAAGGAAAATAATGTTGATGCTGTTTTAATTGGCGAGACTTTAATGAAAAGTGATGATAAAAAGTCTTTGATTTCGGAGTTGAAGAATGGTTAAAATTAAAATTTGTGGACTTAAGCGTTTGGAAGATATAGAGATAGTAAACAAATACAAACCAGATTATATAGGTTTTGTATTTGCAGATTCTAAAAGAAAAGTGTCCCACGACTTGGCGTTAAAAATGAGGAATAATCTGGATTCAGACATTGTTTCTGTTGGCGTTTTTGTTGATGCCGATGGCAACGAGATAATTGAATTGTTTGATGAGGGTGTTATTGAGATTGCACAACTTCATGGAAGCGAAAGTGAAGATTATATTAGGAATCTAAAAGAAAAGACTAATCATAAACTGAAAATCATTAATGCGATTGAGATGACAAATGAATTGGATTTGTTGGAATATGATAATTCAATTGCAGATTATCTGCTGCTTGATGGTGGAAAAGGCAGTGGAAAGACATTTGACTGGAGTTTAATAAGGAACGATTTGGATAAGGAATTCTTCTTGGCGGGCGGAATTGATATTTCAAATGTTGGGGAGGCTATTAGAAATTATAATCCTTATGCCATCGATTTGAGTTCCAGTCTTGAAACTGACGGATTTAAAGATGAAAGTAAAATTAAGGAGATTATGGAGGTTATAAATTGAGTAAAGGAAGATATGGTGAGTATGGCGGCCAATACATATCTGAAACTTTAATGAATGAGTTGCTTTACCTGGAAGAGCAATATCATCATTATATGAACGATCCGGAATTTGTAGAAGAACTTGATGCATTATTAAAGGAATATGCTGGAAGACCTTCTTTATTATATTATGCTGGTAGAATGACAGAAGACCTTGGCGGGGCAAAAATTTATTTGAAACGTGAAGATTTAAACCATACAGGGGCTCATAAGATCAATAATGTATTGGGTCAGGTATTATTGGCTAAAAAAATGGGCAAGACCAGAGTTATAGCTGAAACTGGTGCTGGTCAACATGGGGTGGCTACTGCAACTGCAGCCGCTTTGCTGGATATGGAATGTGAAGTATTTATGGGTGAAGTTGATACTAAAAGACAAGCACTGAATGTTTATCGTATGGAATTGCTGGGTGCAAAAGTCCATTCGGTGAAATCAGGAACTAAAACCCTAAAAGATGCAGTAAACGATGCATTTAGAGATTGGATTGCACGTGTACATGATACCAATTATGTTATTGGTTCAACAATGGGGCCACATCCGTTTCCTATGATTGTAAGAGATTTTCAGGCAGTAATAAGTGCTGAAGCTCGCGAACAGTTCCTTGAAAAAGAAGGAAAACTTCCAAATGCAGTTATTGCATGTGTTGGTGGTGGAAGCAATGCAATGGGGGCGTTTTACAATTTCATCGATGATGAGGAAGTTAGGTTGATAGGTTGTGAAGCAGGCGGAAAGGGCATTGACACTCCTTATAATGCGGCGGCATTGACCAACGGGGAAATCGGAATATTCCATGGGATGAAATCAATATTCAACCAAAGCGAGCATGGCCAGATTGCGCCTGTATATTCCGTCTCGGCAGGTCTTGACTATCCCGGTGTCGGTCCGGAACATGCTTATTTAAGGGATAGCGGAAGAGCACAATATGTTCCAATTACTGATGAGGAAGCTGTTAATGCATTTGAATATCTCTCTAGAATGGAAGGGATTATCCCGGCTATTGAAAGTGCACACGCTGTTGCCTATGCAATGGAATTAGCTCCAAAGATGGATAAGGATGATATAATAATGATTTGTCTTTCGGGAAGGGGAGATAAGGATGTTCGTTCAATTGCAGAATATAGGGGAGTTGAGTTAGATGAGTAAAATAGCTAATGCATTTGAAAATGGAAAAGCGTTTATCGGATTTTTGACTGCTGGAGACCCGACAATCGAAAAAACCGTGGAATATATTCTGGCAATGGAGGAAGCCGGATGCGATTTAATAGAGATAGGCATTCCGTTTTCAGATCCTATGGCGGAAGGTGTAGTGATTCAGGAAGCAAATGTACGTGCATTGAAACACAATACCTCCACTGATGACGTGTTTGATATTGTAAAGGCAGTGCGTGCCAAAACAGATGTTCCTCTTGTATTTTTAACTTACATCAATCCTGTTTTCTTTTATGGTTATGAGGAGTTCTTTGAAAGGTGTAATGAGTTGGGTGTTGATGGAATCATATCTCCGGACTTGCCTTATGATGAAAAAGGCGAAATTGCGGATATTGCCCGCAGGAATGGTGTTGATGTAATATCATTAATAGCACCAACTTCCAAGGAAAGAATACAAAAGATTGCCGCTGATGCAAGCGGATTTATTTATGTAGTTTCTTCATTGGGTGTTACAGGAATGCGTTCCGAGATAAAAACAGATTTGAATGCCATAATTGAAGATATCAGGGACGTGACAGATTTGCCTCTTGCAGTTGGTTTCGGTATCAATACTCCTGAACAGTCCCGTGACATTGCTAAAATTGCAGATGGGGTTATTGTAGGTAGTGCTATTGTAAAAATCATAGAGGAGCATGGTGAAAATGCATCAAAACCATTAAAAGAATATGTTTCAAGCATGAAGAAGGCAGCTAACGAATAATTTTTCATAAATGAAAAAATTTATATAAATAGTAAAGATAAAAATATATGTATAATATATAATTATTATAATTCAATTTAGAGGATTATTTATGTTTAAAGCAGAATTAAGCGATTCTAGTATATTAAAAACCAGTTTTGAAGCTATTTCATCAATTGTTGATGAAGTACAAATTCAAACTGATAGTGAAGGTATGAGATTAGATGCCTTAGACCGTAGTCACATAACTTTCGTACATTTGGAGTTAAAATCTAGCTTATTTGACGAATATATTTGTGATGTTCCAGAAAAGATTAACATCGATACTGATGAGTTCATGAGGGTACTTAAACGTGCCAAGTCTCAAGACAGAGTTTTAATGTCCGTGGATGAAGGTAATTTTATCATTACTTTTGAGGGAGATGCTACTAGAACTTTTAAAATAAGATTGATAGATATGGAATATGATAATCCTGTTCCACCAACTATTGAACATCCTACTAACTTTAAAGTTCGTTTCTCTATCTTAAAAGACTGTATTAACGATATCGATATATTTTCAGATAAAATTGCACTTCAGGTTGATGAGGATTATTTCATTGCATCAGCCGATGGTGAATTTGGAGATGCAAGTATCAAGTACTTGCATGGGGAAAATATTCAAGAACATGCAAAAGCTTTATTCTCATTGGATAAGATTAGAGAAATGCTTAAAGCAGATAAATTTTCAGAGGAAGCCGAAATTAGTTTAGGTACTGACATGCCATTAAGCTTAACTCTTACCATGGTTACCGGTGATGGTAAACTTAGTTTCTTGCTTGCTCCTAGATTAGAAACAGATGAATAATTTCATTTGTTTATCTTTTTTTTATTTTAACCAATTTTTTAGAGATGGTATTAAGTGGATGAATTTTATCAGGAATTACGAAAAGTTCAAAAAAAGGAACGTAATAACGCAACATTGGCTCGTGTAGATGAGGATTTTTACACTAAAATTCATGAATACATGGATAAGCTAAAAAAAGAGGCAATAACTGATCCTTTTTCTAAAAATTTATCTTTACTTAAACAATCCCAGATTATTGCAACTGAAATTTGTGGAAGGCGCGAAAAGAAAATTACCGAAGCAGCTGTGGTAAATATTCAAAGGTCTTACCATTTATTTACAGGCAAACCTCAATTCGATTTAGTCGATACCACTCCTTTAAATTTAACCCCTGAAGAAGAACAGTTCTATTTTTCCTTAATCGATACTTTAAGAAATCATAGGGGTAATATTTCCCTGGAGAAACTTTCAGATGATGAAGGTAATGATGGGATAATCATTAAACCTAAGGAAACTCAAAAGAATACATTGATTCCTCCAAAGGCATCTGAAAATGATGATGAGGTATTGGACAGGATTGATGAGATTTCCAAAGCCAAACCTATTGCTGATGAAAAACCCGAACCGATCCGAAAACAGGCTGCGGATTCAAAAAAGGAAATTATTAAAAAACCTCAAAATCAAAACATAGAGGAAAATCCTAATGCTTTTGACTATAACGATGAATTTTATGACCTGGAATCTAGAAAGATTGCTAAGGAAACGGAACTTGTTACAATGCTGGTCTTTGATGAGGTAGGTCCTATTGTAGGTGTGGATGAGAAGGTTTATGGTCCGTTCAGACCTCAGGATTTGGTTACCCTGCCGTTGATAAATGCAAAAATATTTTTCAAAAATCGAAAAGGCCGTCAGGTTAAAATTTAGGTAATTTCCATTAACTTTAAATAACTTGATTAATAGATATACTAATCGTATCTATTTGTGATAATAAAAAATTATATTTTATATAATTTGGATTTTTGCTGTCTGTAGACTTGATGCGTTACAATGCAGTTTTAATCTCTAACGTTTTTTAATGTAAATTGAGTTTAGATAAATTCACTGATAGATTTATAATGACTTATTAATTACGGTGAAAAAATGAAAATACCAAAAGAAAAAAGAACATACTGTCCTCACTGTAAAAGACACACTGTACATGAGGTACACACTGCTAAAAAAAGAAAAGCTAGTGAATTAACTTGGGGACAAAGACAATTCAGACGTGTAACTGCTGGTTACAGAGGTTATCCAAGGCCTTTACCTGCTGGAAACAAACCTGTTAAAAAATTAGACTTAAGACTTAAATGCAAAGAATGTGGCAAATCTCACATCAAACAATCTTTCAGAACAGGAAAACCTGAATTTGTAGCAAAATAGGTGATTAACATGGTTAGTAAAGGAAGAGGAAACTTTTTAAAAGTTAAATGTTTAGATTGTGACAATGAACAAGTAATATTCGACCGTGCAGCATCTGATGTAAAATGTATTATTTGTGGTAAAACTCTTGTAAAATCTCGTGGTGCTAAAGCTAAAATCACAGCACACATTGAAAAAGTTTTAAACTAGATTTCTACTTTACAACTTATTTTTTACTATTTTTTATAATTTTTATTGATGTTGGTGAGAACATGGTAAGAAAAAGTCAAGAATGGCCTGATGAAGGGGAAC
>NZ_JAZRHE010000017.1:0-16699 GCF_045644645.1 Methanobrevibacter sp. | reverse complement strand
TTTTTTTATAATATGAACAATGGTGATGGTTGAAATGAGCATTCGTTTGTATTCCTTTAGTGGTGTTTAGGAAGAGAATGTTCATTTGTTTTTAAAAAAAAGACTTATTTTATAAATTAATGTGATATTATGAGTGAACTTAAAGATTTAGTAAGAAAATTCATTGATCTTGATGATGATTTAAACGAGAAAATCGAAAAGGAACTTGAAACCTCAGAGGAACTTGGAGAAACCTTTGAAGAGGATAACAAAGAACAGCTTGAAGAGTTAGGCGAAATCTACCATGAAATTGAACACTTGGTATTCAACGAAGAATTCATCATCGTTTCTAATGCCAAAAGTGAAGATAAGGAAATTGTTGCATTGATTGTTAGTGAAGAAGATGAGAAAACAGAGGAATTTGTCATTCCTGTTTATACTGATGAAAAAGAAGCTAATGAAGCTATTGAAGTATTTAAAGAACAATTCGGAGAAAACGAGTTTACCTATGATAAAAAATTAGGTAATGAAATTATTTCAGATTACTCTGAAGATGAAGGCTTCATCGGCCTTGCAATTAACGCACCTCAATGGGATTTCGTAATTGGCGGCGAAGATGTTCACGACTGTTGTGACTAGAAATCAATCCTAAAGATTTAGAATCATAATATATTTAAAAAATAGCTTATGATGATGAATATTCAAAAGGACCCGTTGTCTGCACACTCAAAATTTTAAAATGAACCAAAAAAAGTGAATTTTAAAGGAAGGAATTATTCATCCAATTCCTCTTCCAATTCATCATCCTCAACAACATCATCCGCATAATATTTATATCTATAAGACATTTTAAATCCACCCATAACCTCACGCCTAGGTCTTTTTTTACGTCTTATAACAGGAGCATGCGCATCTTTAAACTCCTTTTGATGAGATTTATTTAAATTTTTATTCTCACGATAATATGTAGCATTCCTATGGCGAGCATGTGGTGCTTTATACATTCGTTTCCTAAGCAATCGCCTGCTACTTGATACACGCCTTATCACTAAAATCACTTATTTTTTTCTGTTTAAATTTTTTGTTGCGGATTTATCTAAAGTAGCTTGAATTTCATCAATCCTTTCAACAACCACTCTAATAGCTTGTTCCCCCTGACGAGTAGGATTAATACCTTGTTCAACAAGCAATGCATCTCTGATATCTCTTAATCTATCGATGGAATCGATTTTCATAATAGTACTGTAAAACATACTAACTTTTCCTCCAATAATAAGTAATAATAACTATTTATTTTATAATTTAAAAGGTTTTTCACGGAAAAAGTTTTTCCATTTCAAAAATAAATCAATTAATATGTTCACCAAATTGAATGTAATCTATCTGGCCGGAGGATGCTTTTGGGGTGTTGAAGCATTCATTTCACGATTGAAGGGTGTCAACCAGACTGAAGTCGGATATGCCAATGGCCATGATTTGGCACCGACCTATGAAAAGGTATGCGCCGGCAAGACAGGCCATGCGGAAAGCGTTAAAGTTACATATAACCCGGAAATCGTTTCGCTTGAAGAAATATTGGAAAATTATTATAGAATCATTGATCCATATTCTATAAACCGTCAAGGCCCAGATATCGGAACACAATATAGAACTGGTGTATACTGGCAAGATTACTCTCAAAAGGAATGTGTTTTGAAGTTCTTTTCCCAAAAGCAAAATGAAAGTGAAAACAAGATTGTTGTTGAAGTCGGGCCGATCAACAGTTTTTACCCTGCTGAGGACTATCATCAGAAATACCTTGAGAGAAATCCACGGGGCTATTGTCATGTTGATTTAAATTTAATAAACGATGAAGAATTCAACCACTTGACTAAAGAAGAGTATGAAATAACACAGCTTGCTATGACAGAACAACCATTTAGTGGAAAATATGATGACTTTTTTGAAGATGGTGTATATGTAGATGTCGTAAACGGCGAAGTTCTCTTTTCTTCTGAAGACAAGTTCGACTCGGGATGCGGCTGGCCGGCATTTTCAAAACCGATATCCGAAGATGCGATAACAAAAAACAGGGATTACAGCCATGGCTCGACACGCATAGAAGTCAGGGCCAGAAAATCAAATTCGCATTTAGGCCATGTCTTTAACGACGGCCCCGGAGGCTCCAAAAGGTACTGCATCAACTCGGCGGCATTGAAATTCATTGCCAAAGATGATGCTGAAGATTATTTAAATGAGAAAAACAAAAGTTAGATACAATGAAAATAGAAGAAATCAATCATCCGGAGCTGAAGGATCATATCAATATGATTTATATGCATGGCGAAAATCAAAATCAGAAAGCCATTGAAAGAACTGAGATGGAAATAAAGGAATATATTTCAGATAAGGAATTTATCATCTCCATTGAAGATAATGAGCCTGTTAAAATACCATATGGAAATGACGGAAAATACATTGTCCCCATATTTACGGATGCCCTTGAATACAAAAACGGAATGCAGTACTTCTCATTGAATGTGATGGATGAAAACAAAGAGTGCATTATTGAAAAACTAGACTATTTTAAAAAATTAAAAGAGGATCCTAATTTCTTAGGATACATTGTAAATATTGCCCGAGTGAGTTATATTATTAACATCACTCTTCTTTAGCAAATTTTTCTATTATTTCCGAAACGATTTCCTCAAATCTTTTTGAAACTTCATCATCCGGATCAAGTACAGATATTACGGCATCCTTATTAGGAGACTCGGAAACTGCTTCTTCAATAGGCAAATCACCTAAATATTCAATTTCCATTTCTTCAGCAAAAGCTTCACCGTTGCCTTCACCGAAAATATAAAGTTTCTCTCCGCAATGAGGACACATATAATAAGCCATATTCTCAATAAGGCCGATCTTGTCTATGTTCATCATTCCAACCATCTTAACACATTTCAAAACATCTTCCTGGGATACTACATTCGGTGTGGTTACCATGATTACCGCATCAGTTTCAGGAATGGTTTGTAAAACGGTTAACGGTTCGTCTCCGGTACCCGGCGGGTTATCTATTATTAGAAAATCGAGTTCGCCCCAATGTGCATCTGAAATCAGCTGCTTGATTGCACCTGTTTTTTGAGGTCCCCTCCAGATGATGGGAGTGTCTATGCTTTCCAAAAGAAATGCCATTGACATTACCTTCAAACCGCTCGGCAATGTTACAGGAAACATTGAAAACTTGTATTCCTCCTGTTTTGCTTTGATGAATTCCGCTTTCTCCTCATCATTTTCAAATGTTTCTTTGGCCAATGCCGCTTCAGTGATTTCCTTGAATACTTCAAACTGATAATTGCTGAATGCTTCACCATATAATTCAAGACCCAACATCTTAGGAATGTTCGGTCCATGAATATCAGCATCCAAAATACCGGTTTTATAACCTAACTTTTGTAAAGTTTCAGCAATATTGGCTGCTACGGTGGATTTTCCAACTCCTCCTTTTCCACTCATAACAACTATCTTATGCTTGATTTGGCTAAGGTTTTTAGCTAATCTTAACTCTTGAGCTATCATTTGTCTTTGTTGTTCAGGGGTCATTTGACCTCCGTGACCATGATGACCATGACCATGTTCAGGCATTAATATCATCTCCAAAAATTATTTAATTGAATTTTTTACTTACTTCTTCAACAGCAAGGATTAACGGGTCGGTGACCATTGATACAGGCGGCGCATAGGCAAATTCCATATTGCTTAAATCAAAGCAGGTCAGACCTTCGGTAATGGCCAAAGTCATAGTATCTATCCTCTCAGCCACTCTTTCTTCTGCAATGATTTGACAACCGATAATGGTTCCGTTTCCATCACAAATAACTTTGATATCCATTGGTTTTGCATTAGGATAATAACGTGCTCTTGTAAGTGCCTGCACTTTCTGTACAACCGGCCTGATTCTATTTTGTTGGGCGAAACTTGTAGTGTATCCTACGGCACCGAATTCCAATTTACCGACTTTGGACACCATTGAGTTTAAAACAGGATTGAATTTGGATTTTTTACCGCAGATTGTACGGGCCAATGTTTTGGATTCACGAACTGCAGTTGTACCCAATTGGGAGATAGTATTGGATCCTAGGATTAAATCTTTTGACTCGACACAGTCCCCCACTGCATAAACATCCTCCACTGATGTTTCCATCCTATCGTTGACAAGGATGGCCCATCTGCCAATTTCACAACCTGCCATTCTAGCCAATTCCAATTCGGCCCTTACACCTGTAGCCATGATAACCATGTCTGCATCATATAACTCTTCATCTCCAAAGCAGGCCTTTTCAACTTTGCCCTCACCAATCAATTTGGTAATCGGTTTTCCTAAAACAACTTGGATTCCTTCATTTTCAAGGTATTGCACTAAAATATCAGACATGTCCTTATCAAGAGACCTTGGAACAATTTGAGGCAGCATTTCACTTAAAATTACATTTAAACCTTGTTGCTTAAGGGCAAATGCGATTTCAATCCCAATCAAACCTGCACCAGTGACAATTGCACTTTTAGCTTCTTTCATAGCCTCTTGAACCCTTATACCATCATCGATATTGCGGATTCTGAACACTCCATCCAGATTCACACCATCCATTGGAGGCACAAACGGATTTCCGCCGGTGGCCAGCACCAGTTTATCATAATCCAAAACAGTTTCATTACCATCCTTTTCATATGTTACTGTTTTATCTTTAGAATCAACTGCGGTCACTTCCGCTTCGAGAATAACATCAATACCCTTATTTTTATAATCTTCAGGAGTTTTCATTACAATATCATCAAAAGATTCAATAGTGCCGGACAATACATAAGGAATTGCACATGGAGAATATGCAACCTTATTGTCTCTTGTAATCACTGTAATTTCTATCTCATTGTCAAGTTTACGAATATTTGAAGCTGTTGATATTCCTCCAGCTCCTCCACCAACTATTACTACTTTCATTATAACAAAACCACTCTATGATTTATAACATTAATATATATTATTGAAAACATATAAAAAACTAACTATTAATAATATTCTGGTTAAAAAAATGAGAGAAATTGAATTTAATTTAGATGAAAACCCATTCATTAATTTTTTGTCGGCACGCTACACCATGTCCGCAAGAATTGATGTTGAGAAATTATGGAAATGGTGTCATGAAAATGACAAATCCTTTTTTGTTATGAGCCTAGGTTGTCTGATGAATGCTTTAAATAGAGTCCCCCATCTTAAAAGAAGAATAATTGATGATAAGGTTTATGAGTTTGACTATCTGGAAGGTTTAAGTCCAATAATGGATGAGGGTAGTGACAGTTACAAGGAAATTCGTGTTAAGACTCCACAATGCTTTGATGATATCCTCGATTGGCATGATTATGTGAAAACCTTATCAAACGATATATTAACAGGTAAAACTGAAGGATTTTTCTGTGAAATGGAAAAAAGAGATTTGGAAAACATTGCTAATTTTTCATGCATTCCATGGGTTGATTTTGATATGCTTACAAACTGCATTGTTGACGGAAAAGCTATTCAGCCATTGGTGACCTGGGGAAAAGTCAGTGAAGACTATGAAATGAGTGTCTCAATTACAGTAAGCCATATCTTTGTCAATGGCCGTGAGCTTGGATACTTCTATGAATATGCTCAAGAGGAATTTGACAAAGACTTCTAAACGCAAAATAGACATGCTGAGATTAAAAAAACAGAAAAAAGGGATTTGAATCCCGAATTTATCTTCTGCGATAATATGTGACTAAACAGCATAATGCTAATCCAAAAAGAGCTAATGGATTACCGGTTGCAGGTAAAGCTAATGGATTGCCTGCTGCAGGAAAAGCTTTAGCAGAACTGACTTTATGTTCTATTGACATTTCATCTGCAGGAACTGTTTTGTTTGGTGTTGCATTACCTCTTTCCCCAACAATTTCAATTGTTGCAGTCTGACAAATGCCGTAATAATCACTGTCGCCTTCAAATGTAATAACCACATCATATACTCCTTCGGCATCAGCATATAATTTAACTGTCCCATATCCATTCTCATCAGTCATTACAGTTTGATTTATGCCGTTGAATGAAACCATCACTTCCTTATTTGCAAGTGCATTGCCTTTTTCATCTTTAAGGATGAACTGGTAATCAAATCCTTTTACTGCATCATTTATATTAATAACCTTATCTGGAGCGATAATTGTGGTATTGCGTCTTGTATCTTCAAGAGTATACACCTTTAAACATGCAGTCATGTTTTCCCCGCTTAAATCTTCAATGCCTCCATTTGGGAATAATACTGCAGAAGTTCCTGCTTTATAATATGTTCTAGTGTATCTACAAACAGGCACAGCATTAGAGGTTATTGCAACAGTGAATTTATCTCCTTTTTTAATTGAAACATACTCATCTAATTTGATTGTATGATAGCCATAAAATGGAGAAACGCCAATCTGATTGTAAACAGTTTCATTATTTACATCAATTTCAACTTTGTATTCAACACCTTCACCATCAAAATAAGTTCCAACAGCAGCTATAAAATCATCATCCACAGATTCAAAACTATTAAAATAAGTTAACTGAGAATTATCATCTTTATAAAAATAGCTTAATTGTGAAAAATCATATTGGTAATTTTTGTTATATGGAAGTGTATTTTCAATTACAAATGCAACGAAACATTCAGTGATATTATTTGGGAATGCTGATAGCGTTTGATCATAATATGAGACATAGAAATAGCCTTCATCACCCCAGTCGGTTCCCCAGCTATTTTTTACAATCCAAGCACCATCACCCGGCGGAGTAATCGCAAAATTGCTTGCAGGGTAATTGTCATCCCAACCAACAATACAAATCATATGATTAGAAATTAAATGGTCAGGAGCATATTCTGCAGAGGTGTTTTCATTATAATAATCTGTTGGATTCCCATCATCCTTAGTCGCTTTAGAAAGTATAGTGCCTCCCAGGGCACCATATTTAAGAATAGCTGTTTTAACATCAATGTTATCCTTATCTCCAGGAGTATGAGGTATTATAATAACATCTTGAACATGAAAATCTTTATCTGTCTGTATAAGCGGCGAAATTTTTCCAAGCTCATCATAAACATCATAATCCTGTGGAAATGCTCCAAGCCAACTTACAAGATAAGCGATAGCATCTATATTATCTCCACTTTCAAATTTAGTAGTGCCAAATTTTGAATAGATCAACATTGAATTTTGCATATTATTCTCTGAAAAATCACTAGTATAGTTCATTGCTTTTAACAATGCTGATTCTAACGCAGCTGTCATACCAAATGCCCAGCAAGCACCCATATAACCTTGATCTCTAACTGGAGTAACTAGATTCTCCTCTCTCAAATCATATCTGGCAGGAATGTAAGTGATGTTTTCATTATTATTTAGCAGTGTTACCTGCATTCCAGTGCCATCTACAACACTATAATATTCCGTATTATTGAAATCGTCTTCAGAAATCTTATCTGTACCTTTTAAATTGCTTTTTGATCCTTCATCGAAAACTGCATAAATTGCATTGTCATTTCCATCAAACTCCAAATTATCCAAATCATAATCTGTATCATAAATATATATTGCACTGCCTTCAACTGCAGAATTATTGGTAAATCTAGAATCATATACATTTAATAAGGAGTTATCACTGAATATTGCCCCGCCATATGTCGGATAATCATCATAAGTCAACACCACATTATTTTCAGCGAATATGGAATTATCTATTGTGGCATTTACATATGAAAGGTAAATTGCTCCACCGTTAAATTCTGCAAAGTTATCTGTGAAATTAGAATTATCAATTGATAATTCTCCACCTAATTGAAGATATGCTCCGCCAAAACCGGATAAACAATTTTCAAACTTAGAATTGTTAATTAAAATCTTACCTTCATTAGGGCCAAAACTACCTATAATATCTACAAAAATTGCTCCTCCATTTTTAGTTGATATGACATCTTTAAATTCACAATCTTCAATTGTAACATTGCTACTTTGTTTAAACGCCAATGCCCCTGCTGTAATATTGGCAAACAACTCAACAAATTTTGATTTTTTAATATTGGTTTCACCATTTTTATTATAAATTGCTGTTGCATATTTGGATGTGGAATTTGCAAAGGTGGTGTTATAGACATCAAGTTTAGAGTTTTCTAAATAAATTGAACTCCAGTTATTGCGATTGTTTTTCAATAATGAATTGCTGACAGTTACATTACTGAATAAGGCGCAAATTGCTGAACCTGTATCAGCAGAATTGCCTTCAAATAAACAATTGCCAATAGATAAGTTACAAGTAGATGGATAAATCACTCCTGATTGATCAGCAGAATTATTTTCAAAAAAGCTATTGTTAAATGTTACATTAGACAACTGAGACTTGATTACAGCCCCATCACCACCATGATTATTTTTAAAATAGCTATTTTTTATAGTTAAAGTATCATTTTTTGAACTGATAACGCCATCCACACCACTATTATATTCAAAATTGCCATTGTTAATGGTAACAACAGAACTATCAGAATAGATTGTCGCACCGGTTTGGGCGAAATTTCTAATAAACCTATCGTTTTCACTGATATATTGGGCTTCAATCATATATAATGCGCCACCCTCACTAGAATAACAGCTATTGAACTCCACATTGCTTGTTTTAAGTTCACCATAATTAACTATAGCACCAGCATCCGAATTTTTTAAAATCAAGTCATTAATCACTACATTACTGGCATTGCTTATTCTAAAACATCTGGCTTGATTTTGACCATCAATTGTATGGTTATTACCATTTATGACAATATTTGTGTTATCAATTTGAATTCCACCAATGAAATTCCCGTCGCTTTCATTGTTAAATGTATAATCCTTAGTTATGTCTATTATATTATTTCCGGAATTTATCAATGCGTTTAAAGCAGTATATGATGTATCATCATCCACAACTGATAAAATCTCCGAATTAGAAGATTCGTCTATTGTAGAATATGTATCCATATCAGCAGTTACGTTATTTGCACTTACCGCACTGATTGATAGAAATACTGAAAAAACCACAAATAAAATTAAAATCTTTTTGTTCATGAAATCACTTTTTGCTTACTAATAATATGTATAAAATAATTTAAATATTTTGTTAAACATGAAAAAAATCTTAAAATAGATTAAGATAGAGGAGATAAATTGCCTGATTCTTAAAAGTTGCTGCAGTTATTTTCCCTTAATTTAAGAAAGAGTTTTATAAAAAGCCTAAAGACTAACTAGTTGGAAGCTAATGCATTATCCTGAAAAATTCCGTAATGAGACCGCGCAGCAAAGGTTATATTTGGAACAGATTCAATCATTTAAATTGCAATAACTGATTTCTTTGATAATTTTCTGCAAATATCTCTTTTTCAAAACAAGTTCGCGTCTGTTGGCCAATTTATCGCTGTTTGGCTGAGGCACCTTTTCATTTAATCTGGAAGCTCCCAAATATTTGGTATCCCCTTCCCTTAACCTATGGGCCTCGCCGTTTTCAATGGCTTTTTTAATATAGTAGTAATCCTTAAAGAGCACATCGAAATCATTGCTTAAATAATACAATTCCAAATCAGTGATGATATCTTCTTCATCATACCAGATAATTAGAATAGCTTCTTTTTTAAACAATTCAGAAAAGGAAATCACATTAAAGTAATCCAAATCAGCAAGCCTGAACTTGGATTGGGGATATCTTCGACCGCAATTCTTTGTGGAATACCTTAAAGGAGAAACAAAAAAAGTTGGTGATTCATTCAAGGTCACTTCATTAATGTTTCTTCCAACCAATGCCTCAAATGAATCCATGTTATCAATGCTTAGTCCTTGTCAAGTGCCGGAATGCCGGTGATTCTCAAACCACCGTAATGTGATTTGTACTTGATGTTCAGTCCTATCAATAATGGAGTGATTTTTTCGATTATTCTTGCCTTTTCCAAAATGCCCGTGTCGATTGTTCTGACACCTGGGATTTTGTCAATGATTTCTGCAGCTGTTTCCTTTGCCTGCTTGTCGTCACCTGCAATCAAGCAGTCACAGTCGATTTCTTCCGGAATGTTTGCAAGGTGTGAGTTTGAAATGTTGCAGAATGCACATATTACCTTTGCCCCTGTCCCTTCAAGGATTGATGCGGTTCTCTCAGCAGCCGAACCTTCCATCAGGTCAATGAACCTGAACGGTTTTCCACCGATTGCTGTTTCGAGAGGTACGGTTGCATCCATGACAATCTTGTCCTTACAGAATTCCTTGATTCCCTCGACTGTCGGTTTTTGAGCGGCCAATGGCACGGTGATGATTAATATGTCGCCTTCCTTTGCCGCATCCTCATTTGCCATACCTTTCATGTTAGATAAGTCGTAATCTGCTAAGTCCTCTTTAGCTTTTGCAACTACATCTAAAGCTTTTTCTTCTTTTCTAGAACCAACTATTACATCCACTCCTGCAATAGCCAGTCTTTCTGCGATTCCGAGTCCTTGTGGACCAGTTCCACCAATTACACTTACTATCATTTTTTGTCACCTATTCTTTATCGTATAGCAGTCCCCCGACGAATATCAGATATTCCGGGAGTTTACCATCTTTTGCGTATTGTATCTTGTAACCGAAAAGATCTTCAATTGTCTTATCGACTTTACCGCCCAATGATTCAATGGAATATCTCATCTTAAACGGCATCTTACATGGCATGTCGAATTCCCTTGTACATCTCATGCATAAGTTACATTTTCCCAAAAACAGTCCCAGGGAATTTTCATCTTCAAGCATGTAGATTTCATTCATGAACTTGACTTTCATACGCTCGAATCTTTTCAAAATAAATTCCAGCTCTTTTTCCTCGAATGTATGGGCCAGCTCTTCAGCGGAAAAGTCAATCTTGAAAGCAATGATTTTAAGTTTATTGTATGAATTCCACACCTCATCCACATCAAAGTCAAATGGAGGATAGTTCCAGTTGTATCCAAGCATTTCCTGCTCTTCAATGCATAATTTAGAGACCTCATCAAAATCCACGTATTTCTCATAATACTCATCAACGCCAACATCCGCCGTGAGTTTTGTAATCTCTGACATGATTAATAATATATCCCAATAATATTATAAACATTTCTAAATAATCTTGAAATAACTCTTGTGTTTGTTCAAATAATAATTAATGAAGAGATATCCAATTATTGAGCCTGTTGACATTCCCGCCACCAGTCCGGAATAGATGCCTACAAGGCCAAAGCATAGGATAAATGCGAATAAACCTGCGAAAAGCACTTCTAAAATAAAAGACCTCAATATTGTTATTGCTAAAGACAATGCTCCTTTTCCCATAGATTGGAATATATTCCCTGAAATTACTCCAAACGGCATCAGCAATATGAAAAAGCACAATATCCTCAATGCTTCAACAATATTCGGACCTAAAACAGAACTGTCTGCCGAATATGAAAATATAAATGATAACGGATCTGCAAATATGAAGAAAAATGATGAAATGATTATCGATGAAATCATTGCCAATTTAATTCCATAGTTAAGGGCAGTTTTTAGATTTGCCAAATTACGTGCCCCGTATGCTGCACCGCCAACAGTCAGCGCTGCAATTCCAACACCAATTATTGGAGACATTCCTATTGATACCAGCCTCCATGTGGCTGTATATGCCGCAACCGCAACGGTTCCTGATATAATTGTAATCCAGTAATTGAACAGGATTGAAACGAATGATATTATGAACTGCTCCAGACTTGCCGGAATAGCTACGACCAGTATCTCCTTATAGATTTTGAAATTGGTCTTATACTCCTTCATGTTTATTTCCAAAAAGCTGTCCTTTTTAATGAACATCCAATACACCATTGGAGATGCCGCAAGTGTTCCTGCAAGAACTGTGGCAAATGCCGCTCCTCCAACACCCCAACCTAATCCATAAATGCAAATTGGGTCTAAAATCATATTTATGAATGCAGTAAGCATTAGCGGATAGGATGCGCGTTTAACTTCTCCCTGTGATCTGAATATCGCAGCCATCATTGCTGGCAGGAAGACTGAAAATATTCCTCCTATTACAATATTTCCATATTCCAATGTTTCATTAATTACTTCTCCGGCACCCATTATCAAAAGCAATGGCTTTAAAAGGATGAGAAGAACAATTGTAGATATGATAGTCACTATTATTGAAAGCATTATCGAGTGAATTGCACTGTTTCCCGCACTTTCATACCTTTCGGCACCGATGCATCTTGAAATAAGGCTGTTTGCACCTGCACCCAAACCGTTTGCAAGTCCGACTAGTGCTAAAAACAGTGGTGTCACAAATCCAACTGCAGCCAGTGGGTTCGGACCCAAGCCAGAAACCCAAATACCGTCGATAATATTGTTGAGCATCATAAATATGTAACTGATAATTATCGGCAAAGCCAGTTTATTAATTGCCTTTTTGGGATGGTTTACTATCAAATCAATATCATCGTTCTTATCGCCAGACATGATTCACCTTACCAAGTGCTGACAGGGATTTAAAAAGTCGTCTAAAAATTCCAGATAATCCTTACAGTCTGCCAAATCGCCAACAGCTATAAATTCATGAGTGTCAATGATGTTCTTTTTAAGGTTTTTTCCAACTTTAATCAAACGGATGTGCTCGGAGGTGAAGATATGACTTATCAAATCTTGAGCCCTGTTGAATTCCCTCTTTTGTGTGTGCACCAGATAATCGCCCATGACGTAGCAGTTTTCACGGCCGTATTTTTTTGCGAAATTCTTGCAGGCCTGATTGATGAACACCTTGGGACCGACATTGATCCTGACATCATTTAATGTTGATGATGCCATCTCCAGCAGTATAACGGCATTCGATGCCTCATCACTCCAGTAATCCGCCTTAAAAACATTGAACTCCTCATCGTTCAGCTTTCTCTCCAGAGCTTCTGTTGTCTTTCTAAGCTGAGGATGTAGGGTATCAAGAGGAATGTCCGGAATGTCAAAGCGGATTGTAATTAAATCTCCGTTTCTCTTTTCAAATTCCTTGATTATTTCATCTTTATTTAATGAACGCTTCAATGGGTAAAAGTAATCCTTTTTATTATTCGATGACAGGTAGTTTCTTGAGGCCTGGATAAATTCACCCATCTTATCCAATCTTAATGCTGCACCCACATTCCTGTTCATGTCGGTCGGGTCAATGACGATTAGGGGGTCTTTAAACAGTCTGGAAGTTCCGTAGTTTTCCAAATCGATGCTGTGCCCATAATCCCATTTGGTTGCACCGATTAAAGTCTTTTCAAATGTTCCATAATGTATGATGAGCAGTTCGCACAGGTATCCCGCAAATCCCCCCACCTTAAACTCGGAGCCGTAAGTTCCGGTCATGGCCATGAACTTCTTTAAAAGCAGCACCTCATCTTCCTGGCCGCTTTTTAAATTAGCCTTAACGTAACGGGTGTGGAGGATTGTCCTGTCCACTGCAGACTTAAGCTGGCTTCCGTCGCTGATTTCATAGCATGGAACCATATCCACCTCATAACCCTCGATGATGCTTGTCACATAAGGATGTGAAGCGAAATGATGTGAAGCCTCGCCATCAAACTCATCACTGCATTTATGGGCCAAATACAATCCCTTTTCTTTCAGGTATTTCTTATCTGTATCCAGTGGAAAGGCCATGAATATGTCGATGTCTGATTTGCCCCTTAGGGCAGTGCTTTTGGCAACGGATCCTACTAAAGCTATTTTTGCGTCGATGTTTTCTTGCCTACATGTTTTGTTTAAGAAATCTATTACCTTTGATGAGACCCTATTGATTTCACCAGTCTCTTCAGCTGTAGGTTTTATGTCTTCCAAAATAGCTTTGTAATCCATATAATCACAATTCAAATACGTTTATATCATCATAAATTGGTCCTGATGCCTTTAAAGTGGATTTTTTAAGGATTATTCTTTCCACTTTCATCTCGCCGATTTCAACATCAGCGAATGAATCTATGGCTGATTTTACCTTATTCTTGTTTTTTGCCGATTTCATGCGTCCGATTGTCAGGTGTGAAGAGAATTTCTTATCTTTCTCAAATCCGAGTTTTTTGAATTCAGCATCCAACTGGTCATGCAGATTCCTCAATGTCTCATCTTCCTCAAGGCCGACCCAAATGACTTTTATGTGGCTGGTGTTTGGAAAAGCGCCGCATCCCCTAATCTTAATGTTGAATGATTCAAAGCGTGCGGCCACATCGGATATCCTTTGGCTAAGCAAATCAATGCCGTCGACATCGATGTCTCCAAAGAACTTTAATGTGAAATGAAGGTTTGCAAGATCCACATACTTTATATTGGCTTCTGTTCCCTTGAATTCCCTAATTATCTTATTGATTTTGGGTTTTAGGTCATCATCCAAATCGATTGCAAGAAATGCTCTGACTTCAGGCATTCAATCTCCTCACTGTTCAATGATTGTCTCATCAATAGCTATTCCGAAGTGGCGGGCATTTGTTTCCACATACACCTTTACCCTGTCGCCTGTTTTGATGTCTGCTACTGACAACGCTTCATCGTTTTCATCAACAATCCTTATAGTTTCGGCATTCTGAAGCAGGGTCCTTATGGTTTGGCCTTCATATTCCGCTTCAATCAGTATCAATGGCCTTCTCTCGATTTTGCTCCTTCCGACATAGGCAGTTCTGGTTTCGCCTTGAGTGTTTACAATCAACACCTCATCCCCCGCAACAAGTTCGGACAGGTATCTTGTCTTATTGCCCGGAACCATCACATAGGCCTGGACAGGTCCCGCATTCACCCTGAACGGACGTGATGCCACATATTCACTTTCCAAAGATTCAGAGTGAACCAAAAACATTGATTTTGAATATGAACCGATGAGCATCCCTTCGCCGGGTTTCATCATGTCTGTTGTATCGACACATACCCTGTCGCCTGAACCCAAAGGCTTTACATTTGTAATTGTGGCTATTTTTAAATCATATTTTGTTTGTGATGCCTTTACGACTTCTTCAGATATCTTTTTAGTTTTATTGAAGTCATTGGCTTCAAATATGACACCGTCAGTACCGTGTTCCAATGTCTCAAGTGCAACACGTGCCCCATCAAGGTCCTGAACAGCTGCAATGATGTTGACATCTGTTTTCTGCAGATCCGCAATAATATTTTCAAGAGGGATTATTGTCCAGTCCGTTCCGACAAGAATGATATAATCAACAATTGAGCCTAATTTTACAGCCAATTGTTCATGAGCCTTATCAGTGATTTTGATATATGCACATACAGTTTTTCCTTCGCTTTTGGCTTTTTTTGCTTTTGCAATATCAACTGAATCAGAAAAATCATCCTTGAGGTCTACAAATCCGTCTCCTTCACCGTTGATGCCCACCAGATATATGTCTGCATCGTCGGTGTTTGCAATTATCCTTACATTGCCAAGTTTTCTGATTTGTTCTATGTCATCCAAGTCCAGAACATGGTCGATTCCTGATTCCAGTGCAGTGGTGATCATCTCTTTTTTATCTTCCCACAACTCATCAGGAGTGCTTATCCAAGCGAATTTGTTTTGCATCAGATCACCTATTTCAAGAATTCCAATGCTTCATCAACATCCAAGTCATGGTGGACAACTTCTGATATTGCCCTTGTGATTTTGCCGGGGTTTTCAGCCTGGAATAAATTGCGTCCGAATGCAACGCCCGCTCCGCCAACTTCCAGGGAATCCTTTACCATGTTTAACAAATCCTCATCGGTGTCGACCTTCGGACCTCCCGCAATCACGACAGGCACGATTGCCCCTTCGACAACTTCCCTAAATGAATCTGGATCTCCGGTGTAGTTGGTTTTTACAATGTCCACACCCAATTCAGAACCTACACGTGCGGCATGCTTTACAAATTCAACATCATGTTCGTTTTCCACCTTTTGTCCGCGCGGATACATCATTGCCAATAAAGGCATTCCCCAGTAGTCGCAGGTCTCGGCAATTGCCCCCAATTCCTGAAGCATCTGGCTTTCTGTTTCGCTTCCAAGGTTAACATGAATAGACACTGCATCTGCCCCAAGCTGGATTGCCTTTTCAACGCTTGTCACGGTCACCTTATCATTTGGATCCGGTGCAAGGGATGTGCTTGCTGACAAATGAACAATAAGTCCTATGTCTTTACCGTATCCTCTGTGTCCCTGTTTTACAATACCTTTATGCATTAAAATTGCATCCGCTCCGCCTTGGGAGATCTCATCGACGGTTTCGTCCATGTCTATAATTCCTGGAATCGGACCGCTTGATACACCATGGTCCATTGGTGCAATCACGGTTCTTCCAGTATTCCTGTTGATGATTCTTTCTAAACGAATCTTTTTACCTATCATCATTTTTACCTCATAAAAACTTATGAATTATATTTTTCTTAATCAAGGTATATAACATTAATTGTACACATCAGAGCACCAATATTAGGGAATAATTTAAAAATCATATTCGATTTATAAACAATTTTTCAGTTATCAAACAGGAAAAATAATTAAATAACAGAAATACTTGCAAATTAATATAAATTATATAACATTTTAAAATAAAGAAAAAAACTAATGTAAAATCAATGTTTTAACAAAATAATAATTTTATAAGCTTAAATAAGTATTTGAAGACTAAAAAATAAAAAAATATATA
>NZ_JAZRHE010000016.1:0-4747 GCF_045644645.1 Methanobrevibacter sp. | reverse complement strand
ATACCCTTAATTTATTATATTGTATATATTGTGTTTGAAAGTATAAATATTTTTTTAGAGTTGAATCAATTTCTATTTCTTTTTAAAATTTTCATGTTAAACTATTTTTATTTAAAAATATAAAGATAATACTAGGTTTTGATATAATGAAAGTTTTTGGCATATGCGCTAGTCCTAGAAATAATACAACCGAATACGTTTTAAAAACAGCTTTAGACAAGCTTGAAGAACACAATATTGAAACAGAGATGTTTACTTGTCAAGCAAAAAATATCAAGCCTTGTATGCACTGCGATTATTGTTTGAAAAATAAAAAGTGTATAATTGATGATGATATGAAAGGCGTCTATGAAGGTCTTCAAAATTCAGATGGGATAATTTTGGCCACTCCTGTTCAAAGCGGCGGCATTAGTTCCAATTTATCTGCAATTATGGATAGGACCCGGGCTTTGGAAGCTATAGATTATAATCTTTTAAGGGGGAAAATTGGAATGAGCATTGCAGTTGGTGGGGATAGGACTGGCGGTCAGGATTTTGCACATCTAAAAAATATTACATATTTCATGATACATGGCATTATTCCGGTAAGTGGCGGGCCTTTCGGTTCTAATTTAGGAGCTTCATTTTGGTCAAATGATTCATTAGATGATATTAAAGTGGATAGATATGGAATGGAGTCTTTAAATAGAACTTTAAATGAATTTGAAAATTTTTTAAATAAGTATATTTAAATACTAAAATCGATTTATATTAATAATAACTAATTTTTAAAGGTATAGTATGGGAAATAAGTTAGTAAGAGGCAGTTTGATAATTTTTATAGGTAACATCATTTTCCGTGTTGGTGGTTATCTTTACCGTTTTTTAATGGCTACATTATTGGGGCCTGTCAATAATGGTATTTTAGGAACCACCATGTCCGTTCAGGGTATTTTTCAAACTTTAGCTGCCGGAGGTCTTCCTCCCGCCATATCTAAATATATTGCCGAATATGAGGCTGTCGATGATCATAACATGGCTCGGCAAACTATTTATACCGCATTAAAAATCATGGTTTTTCTGGGATTGTTTTTGGGAGTCTTAATTATTTTTGTCGTCGCTCCGCTGATGGCTAATAATTTTATGGGAAAACCTGAAGTTATGGTTCCTTTACAGATTATCGGTTTTATTACTCCTTTTAGTGTTGTTTTGGGTGCATTTAGAGGTGCGTTTCAGGGAGTATATAAAATGGAATATATTGTTTATACCCGTGCTATTGAGCAGTTATCAATGATATTATTTGCAACAGCATTCGTTTTAATAGGACTTTCTGTTGTTGGTGCATTATGGGGTACGGTTATTGGTTATGCTCTTGCTGCGATTTCTTCAGTGGTGATATTCAAGTTTTACATGCCGAAATATATTCCACAGCCGAGCGATGATTTTGAATTTTCATTCCGTGACGAACTTAAACTGGGTATAATGTTGGTCAAGTTTTCAATTCCAGTTATCATCACTGCAATTGCTGAAATGCTTATTTATAACATTTGTACTCTTATTATGGGTAGATTCTTAACATTGGCGGATATTGGTTTTTTTACAGCAGCAGATCCTATTGCCAGATTGCCTTTAATGATTTCCATTTCTGTAGCCACCACAATTTTACCTGCCTCCTCCGAGGCATTTAAACTTAAGGATATTACTGCACTTCAGAAATATGTCGGTGAGTCCTATAAAATTTCATTGTTATTTGTAGTTCCGATGTGTATTGGGCTTGCCTTATTTTCAGCACCTATTTTAAGGTTGCTTTATTTCAAAATTCCAGCTTATGTCGCTGGTGCTCCTGCTTTAGCAATATTGTCTATTGGAATGACTTTTTATTCTATTTTTGCCATATCAACCAGTATTATCCAAGGTATTGGGAATCCTAGAATTCCAATGTATATTCTGATATTTGGTTCCATCGTCACTGGTGTTCTTTGTTGGATATTTGCTCCAATTTTAGGTATTGCCGGCGGTGCAGCCGCTACAACCATTGCTTGTTTTTTAATGATGATTCCATGCATTTACTTTGTATTTAAATTAACTAAAACAAAGGCCCCTAAGTTGCCGGTTTTAAAAATAATAGCTGCAACTACCATCATGGCTTTATTCGGATTATTTATTCCGAAAACAGCATTGTGGTTATTCCCTGGCATTATCCTGTGTATGGTCGTTTATTTCTTTGCATTGATTTTGGTTAAATTTTTCACAAAAGAAGATATTCTAACTTTAAGAGAATATTCATCTAAATTAGGTCCGCTGTCTAAATTAGTAAATAAATTATTAAATTTTGTTGAAAAAATCGAATTTAGAAATTAATAATTAGAAAATTATTAATATATAAAACATATAAATTTTATTAGTTGTAATTGGGGGATTATATGACTGATGTAAAAGCGGGTGTTGAATATAAAATTAATATAGATGGCAATTCTTTTTTATTGGATAATAAGAAATTCCAACTATTAGAGTCTATTTTAGATACTGGCTCACTTACTGCAGCTGCAAAATCAATCAATGTATCTTATAGAACCGCATTAAATTATATTGAAAAAATCGAGTCAACACTAAATGTTAAAATCGTGAATACAACAAAAGGTGGAAAAGGTGGCGGTGGAGGAACTTCACTCACCGAAGAAGGCTATTCAATTTTAAAAGAATGTAAAAAAATTAATGCGATTATGGAGCTTCATAAGGATGTCAATGAAATAGAATCTGAAATAATTGATATTGATGATTCTAAGGGAATCATGACAATTCAAATGTATGAATTCAAGATTAATGCTCCTTTAAATAGAAATTATGAAGTTGGAGATAAGTTATTGGCATTGATTAGTTATGATAACATCTTCCTAATGCTGGAACCCCAAACATCCAGCATACGTAATATACTGAAAGGTCAGATTGTTGAAATGAAACTTGAAAATGAGGTTATTCGTGTTAAAATAGATGTTGGCGGGGTCGATTTGTATTCCGACATTACCTTATCCGCTGAAAAAGAATTGAATCTCAATATTGGTAAGGAAGTTTATGTAGGATTTAAGGCAATGTCTGTTGCTACTTTAAAATTATAATTTCAGGGTGTTGTTATGTTACAAATTTTAGTTGATGAAGATAAATGTACTGGTTGTGGCAATTGTTATGATATTTGCCCAAAAGCAGCTAAAATTTGGAAAGTTGATAGGATAGCACATATACTGGATTTAAGATATTGCCACGTCTGTACACTATGTGCCATGGAATGCCCCGAAGATTGCATTAAAATCATACGTCCTGGTGAAGAGGGATAAATTATTTAAGCTTAAATTAATAATTTTGTAGGTTAGATTATGAGTAGAAATTCAAATGTTTCCAGAAAAACTTCTGAGACAGATATTACTATTAGAATGAATCTTGATGGAATTGGCGAATATGATATTTCAACCGGTGTAAATTTCTTTAATCATATGTTGGAATCCTTTTCAAAACATAGTATGATTGATTTGGAAGTTGATGCTTCTGGCGATATTGAGATTGACGATCACCACACTATAGAAGATATTGGAATATTGCTTGGTGAAGCTTTCCTGCAAGCTATTGGTGATAAGAAGGGAATTAAAAGAATGGCACATGCGATTGTTCCGATGGATGAGTCTGTCGCAACTGTTGCAGTGGATATTAGTGGCCGCAGCTATTGTAATATGAATTTTAATTTTAAAAATGAAAAAATTGGAGACATGACCTCTGACGTTGTTATCCATTTCTTCGAATCGTTTGCAAGCTCTGCAAAAATAAATATTTATGGAACCGCTGAAGGAGCAAATGATCACCACAAAGCTGAAGCCATTTTTAAGGCATTTGCCAAGTCTTTAAAAGAAGCAATCAAAATTGAACATGACCAAATTCCTTCTACAAAAGGAGTATTATAGCTATTAAATTAGCTATCTTTTTTTTAATTTATTTTAAAAATAGCTGTTTTTATAAAACTAGTCAAAAAAATAAAAAATTAAAGTAGCGTAATGCTACTTATTCTGGTTTTGAGATTAAGTCTGTTTTACAACCTGGGTTTCCTTCTTTCATGTGAGGGGTTCTTAAAACAGTGTCGTCTGCTTTTTCGATTTCTCTTGCTTCTTGTGCTAATTTAGCAGCACATGCAGCGATTTCGTGAGCAGCAGCTACTAATGGGTTGTAGTTTTCGAAACCTTTGGTCATGAAACAACCTTTCATGTCTAAGTTAGCAACAGATCCTGCCATTTCGTATGCAGCGATAGCTTTTGCTTTTGCGTATGGGTTTGCGAATCCACCAGCTTCTGCAGCTTTTTCAGCAGTAATAATGAGTTTAGGTAATTCGATTGCACCTGCTTCTGCTTGTTCGATTACGGTGTCAATGGTTTGTTGGACTAATCTTAATGCACCGGTTTCTGCGAGTACTTTTAAGATGTCGGAGTTGAAGATAGCCATTTCAGTTGGGTCTAACCATTCTCTTTTTGCACCGATCATTGGGTCGGACATAACGATGATGTAACCTAATCCTTGTTCGTCCATTTCATCTTTCTTACCTTTACCTGGTGCGTCACCAATGATAATAGCAGGTACATCTTTTTCTGATAATAATTCTCTTGCTTTAGCTGGTCCAGGTGCTCCTGGGTTTGGGCTAATGAAGATTGCGAAATCAGGTTCGAAAGCGTCTATTTTAGGTACGACGTCTTCTACTTGTTCAGGGTTCATTTTAGCTCCAGATCCAAAG
>NZ_JAZRHE010000015.1:0-7040 GCF_045644645.1 Methanobrevibacter sp. | reverse complement strand
GGAATCATCTTTAATGTAAATCAAACCAGCAGGCAAAACATCAGTTACAACAACATCAACAGCCCTGTCAGGACCATTATTAACAACAGTAACAGACCAGGTAATCTCATCACTATAATTAGGTGTAGGATTGGATACAACTTTAATAACTTCCAAATCAGCCTCATGACCAACATCAATAGTAGCACTATCATTATTATTAGTCAAATCAGACTCAGGAGTATCACTAGTCACATTAGCAACATTAGTAATGACAGCATCAGTAACATCAACTTTAGTCCTGATTCTTAAAGTGGCACTGCCTCCATTAGCCAAATCACCAATATTCCAAACATTATTAGCATAATTTCCATCACAATCAACGAAAATCAAACCAGCAGGCAAAACATCAACAACAATTACGTTTTCTGCAGTATCAGGACCGTTATTGGTCACAGTAACAGTCCAGGTAACAGTATCCCCTTTCTTAGGATTATGATTATCAACAGACTTCACAATAGCCAAATCAACAATAGGATCAATTTCTATTGTATCATTATCCTCATTATTACTCTCATTATTATCAGGAGTAGTAGAATTAACAACAGCAACATTAGTAATTGTATCATTAGATATCATTACAATAGTTTTAATGTTAATAACAGCTTCACCATGCTTTTTCAAATCGCCAATGATCCACTTACCATTCTTATAAGCACCATTGGAATCATCACTCACATAAGTCAAACCAGCAGGCAACAAATCATCTACATAAACACCGGTAGCATCACTAGGACCATGATTGATAACAGTTACAGTCCAAGTAATCTCATCACCGTATTTTGGAGTTTTATCAGACACGACTTTAATAACCTCCAAATCAGCCTGTGGAATAATTCTAAATCCAGTTTCATTAGAAATCTGTTTGTATAATCTGTCTTCAGGGTGTTCAGAGTAAACTGAATATTTTCCAACAGATAATTTATCATTTAGCAATAGTGAAATATTTCCATAAAGACCTGTTTTATAAATACCATCAATGATAATATCACCATTAACAGCACTGTTTGGAGCTGTTAAAAGACCGTTCTGATCATCTCTTACAACCTTAATAGTAACATTTTGGTAGTCTTCACGTGAATCCTGATAAAGTAATCTGCCGCCGTCACTATTTTCAGCACCATCAACCGGATGAACTTCTTCATCGGTAGTAGTTCTATTACCAGTTGAATGCTCATAAGTTACATTATGGAAAAACATATTATTCGGGCTTCCATCATTATAAATCGCATTAATAAGATTATCTCCTCCTACAAGAACAACATTAATCAGAACCTGATTTGAGCCATTATAATAACTTACTTCAGGAGTTGCTGTTGTAATCAAAAGATAACTAAAGGCCTGGTTTTCTAAAAAATCATCATCAGTAATGTGAACTTCTTCACCTTTATTATATATTGCAGATCCATTACGTGCAGTGTTTCTATCAAAGAAAGATGAAGTAATATAATTGTGATTTCCTATAATGTAGATTGCTCCACCTAAACCCTGTGTTATATCTTCAAGGTCAGGGATAGCATGGTTGGATATGAATTCAGAATTGGAAATCTCTAAATTATCACCATGAATGTAAACAGCTCCACCATGAACAGAAGCATTATTATCATTAAAGTAATTATTATCTATCAATCCATAATTTCCTTCAGCATAAATTGCCCCACCACGCATAGAAGCAATATTATGTTCAAATTGAGAATCTAAAATGTCAATATAATCACCAATGACATAAACGGTACCAACTGATGAAGAATGGTTGAAAAACTCAGAAGTCATGATTTTGGTATTTGAACCATGAACATAAATAGCTGAACCGTTACCGCCATAAGCAAAATTATCATCAAAATGACTTTTTTCTATATCTGTATTATTACCGAATACATAAATTGCACCACCACATCCTTCGCTTTGATTTCCTGATGCAACATTATATCTGAATGTATTATTGTATAAACTAGCATTAGAACCATAAATATAGATGGCTCCACCATCAACATCCCAATCAGGAATTAACCAATCCTGAACTTTAATAACAACATTTGTTAAATTATCTGTTGCATGATTATCAGTGAAATTAGAATTATGAAGCTTTATTGTGTCTCCCTGAAGGAAAACAGCCCCACCTTTAACAGCAGAGTTATTTACAAAAGTACAATTTTCAATACATATTTCACTACCCATAGCCTGAATTGCACCACCGATAGGTGCCTTATTACCTTCAAAATAACTATTAAAAATGCTTATAGTAGCATTAGTAGTCATATTATAAACAATTCTATCTAAATTAGTACTGATTGCACCACCATAAAATTTGGTAGCGGTGTTATTTATAAAAGTACAATTATCAATTATACAATGATTATGTGGGCAGATTGCACCACCTATAGAATTACAATTATCGATGAATTGAACGTTTCTTATAATTGCGATACCAATACGAGTTTCATCATCATGTACACATATAACTCCACCATGGTCATGATGGTGGAAACGATTAAGATTCACGTCAGAAGCTCCAAGGGTAGTGTTAATAAAACTTGAATTTTCAAGGATGAGTGGATCAATAGATGTAGGGGATAATTGAACACAACCACCGAAAGCTTTTGAAATAAAATTATCCTTACAAAAAACATTACTGACAATTCCGCTACCTTCAATGCCAAATAGACCACCAGCAGATTGATCGTTAGGGTCTGTAATATTTGTAGCGGTATAAGGACCAATTGACGTATTATTCACAAAATATATATTATCAACATTAACTGGAGACGGTCCAGTTAATCTAAATCCTAACATAGAGACTCTATAGGTAAAAGATTCTCCATAATTACTAACAAATTTGAAATTTTTTACAGTGGCATTATAACGCATAGAATAAGCTGAACCTACAGTGTTGTTAGCTTTAAAAGAATTGTTATAATTACTAGAATTAACTAATAAAACTGTAGAATTTTCACCACTATGGAAAAATCCTCCCGGAAGATTAGTATAAGCTTGGAGTCTATTATTATTCATATTTAAATTTTCCAAAAGCAAGTTGGATTGAGTTCTTAGTCTAAGAAAAGACCCGTATATAAAATTTCCTTCAATACAATTATTTTCAAAATTTACACCATTTATATTCACTTCACTATTATCATATATAAATATTAATCCATTTAAATTACCTGAACTAGTTATATTGTTATTGTTGGCATTTATATTGTTAATTGTGACATTAGATGACCTACTAACATAAAATAAAGCACCATTAATAAGTTTTGAACTTGAAATTGTATTATCACTAAAAATAACATCTGATGCATCTAAATTAGAATTCGCGCCAATGTAAATACCACTAGTAAATGAATCGCCTACAATATTTTGGTTTTGTATTGTTAAATTTTTAATATTTATATTTCCACCAGCAAAATATGCAAAATGTCCATTTCCATTATAAAATGCATTTTCAAAAACAAGATTTCTTAAAGTAATATTATATTTTCCTGAACTGTAAAATATCCTTGATAAGCCTTTTGCATCTAAAACAGATACCTGAGTATTATTAAAGGAACCTCCGTCAATAATTATATCTCTTTTGATCTCAATCTGACCTGTTCCGCTATTATAATAATATTTTCCATCTAAATAAATTGTTTCTCCTTTTCCAGCATTGTTAATAGTAGTTTGAATATCAGTAAAACGATGACCATTAACATTTGCTTTTAATAAAGTATTTTCACTAGAGTTAAATACATTTGAATCTATCTTATTGTCCTCTTCATCAAATGAGACTCCCAAAATGGAATCATCATTTCTACTTAAAGACTCTTTAAAATTCGTGCTTCTTAATTCGTCTGAATCCAATTTTATTTCATTATTAATGTCAATACCCTTATCATCAGACGATTCTAAATCAATCGTTTCAACTTCCTGAACTGATGTTGGTTCAGCAACTGAAACAACCTGTTCATGTGGAACTTGAGTTGGATCGCTTGAAGTTGCATTGAAGCTGATTTCAGCAGCGCCAACGGCACTGACTGAAAGAATCGTCGCAACAATTAAAGCGATTACTAAAAGTTTCGCATTTTTCATGTTTTTACCTCTAAGTTTAAAATTGTTTTTAATAAGCTTTCAAATAAGCTTTACTAAAAGAAAAATCTGCATACATCATATAATATTAAAAATGGAATTGTGACAACATAGAAATATATTATTGTCTCCAAAAAAAGATTTAAAATCTAAAAGGTTACAGCAAACAAAAGCATAAAAACAAGGGATAAAATCTGAACAAAAAGAAGAAGATACAAAAATGACCAAATTATCGCTGCCAACGATGGAGTTATCGATACTGAAAGCAAAATCAGTAGTGATTTTATCAGTGCATTCTATTAAATCACCATTCAAATCAGCCATAAAGTCATCTGAAAAGATAAATGAAACATCCCGATTGATTAAAAGATTATTCTTTAATTCTAAAACCTTAATTAAACTACGCTTAAAGCTATGCGTCTCATAATTCGTTGTTTCAGTAAACAAATCATTAATTAAACGGACATATTCATTTTCATTAACTTCTTCAGAGATGAATATTACAGAACCGTGTCTTATAATACTATTGTTTTCTGCTGCCGCTTCCAAATCAACATCCTCATCAACATCATTATGATTTACATTAACATTAGTAGTATCAAAAACACCAATTTTATCATCTTTATTGATATCGTCTACAGTGTTAACTCCATCATTAGGGACATTGTTGGTTTCAGCTACAGGAGACTTAATTTCTTCATGAGTTATGATAGGATTATTAGCAATTTCACCGGACTGATCAAGAACAGGAACATCCTTATTATATTCATTATATTCCTCTTCAATTTCATGACTTAGTGAAACTTGTTCCTGAGCAAGATCAATAGGATCATACTCCTCGACGACAAAGGCTTCATCGCTTTCATATGAATATTCAACAAAAAAAGCTTCGCTAGAATCTTCTGCAGCAATTACAGGAAGAAATACTAAAACTAACATTATCAATACAGATAATTTTAATATTCTAGAGTCGAAGTTCATTGTCGGCACCTTTCATAAAAATTCGTTTTTAAAATCAGAATTGTATAACAATAATTTTTCCCATAGTCATTATCGAAGAATAATTTTCGCAACTACCTCAAATAATAACTACAGTTATGTAGTTTTTTCATCATATATAAAGTTTACAGTTCAACATGAAAATTCAAATAAGATATACAGTTTGATATCTATTTGATATAACTTATCAATCAGTTCAACATTTTTCAAAAAAATAGATATTTTCAAAAAATACTGCACCTTGAATGGATAATATTCACCATATCAGAAAAAACAAAGAATATTGTTGTAGTGATGTTTAGGATTGCAAAACAGGGCCGAGACGCCAAAAAAAATCTATTGTAAATTAAATACCAATAATTATTTAGAAAAACAGTTCAGATGAGTTATCATCATGATGACCAGATTAAGATATTAAGTAATATATTGTATAGTTACATCAACTTATACATATACTCCGGCAGGCAAATTATTGAATATACGAATCTCAACACAGTAGATAGAACAATATCAATCATTAATCAACAATTAACTCCAAATAGCACATTGTTCATGTATTACTTGAATTAATAGAGACAGACTCTCAATATGATTCATATTTACAAATGAAGAAATACTGGATATAATAATTTACAATATATTTCTTAAACTCTTTAATGTTCCTTCATATAAACGCCTTGAACAATTATTTAATATGTTATTATCGTGTTTTTAGTTATACAACCTCATTAGAATTGTTTTGCAAAACTGCATGAATCTTATAATCTTCTACCAAAGGTTACACCTACAATTGAAATTAATGCTAAAAGAGCCATTGCGATAGGGTTACCGGTAGCAGGTAAGGTTTCTTCAGCAGCAGCTGCTTCTTCAACAGCATTGTCAGCCTGAGGAGCAACATTGTTGCTGAGGTCAGGATCATAGGTGTCACTGAATATGGAAGCGGTTAATATAGCTTCACCATCACTTAAAGCTTCACCAACTAAGTATAAAGTTATAACATCACCAGGGAGCATATCACCGATATTAAATATTCCAGTTACTGGATCAAATGATTGAGCTAAAAGGTCATCATCAATTAAAACTGGTTCGGTCATACCCCTTAACGGATTGATATAGGTAGCAAATACATCACGCAATAATACGTCACCTTTTGTTAATTTAACTTGACCAACAGCATTTTCAGCTATATCAGGACCGAAGTTTACAAAGGAAGCTGCCCAAACAACTAAGTCTCCTGCTTTTGCAGTTTGATATTCAGGAGTAACCTTAACTGCTACGTCAGCTGATGGTAAATCCATCAAAAAGCCGCTAGGAGTAGGAACAAGAGTAGCAGGATCAACAGTTGGTTCACCAGCAGATTGAATCTCTTCAAGTTCAGTTTCGTCCTCGGCTTCTATTTCTTCTTCAGCCTCAAGTTCAGTTTCATCTTCAGTGTCAGTCGAAGTTTCGGATGAATCATCATCCGCACCGGATTCAGTTAATACTACATCATCAGATTCAGAAACAGCTTCTTCATCTTGAGCAGTATCTTCAGCTGCAATTGCAGGGATTATCATTAAAATCAATGCAAATACAACTAATATTTTTAATATGTTTGATTTTAAATTCAATTTTCACACCTTTTTGTTTTAATACAATTAATATTGTATATTTTCCTAATACTAACAAAACATAGTATCTAGGAAGTAATTGATATTTAAAAAAATACACATATATAAAGGTTAAGAAATTATTATTGAAAGTAGTATAAATTATACGAGTTACTATCTATTTGATATTTTTTATTGAAATATTCAGCAAATAAAATATAAAATGAATATTTAACATTACAATAAAATTGCACTTTTTTATTCACACTTTAAAAACATTTAGCTGAAAAAATTGAAATAATGTTTAATCTCTGTAAAAAATGAAAATTATATTAGATATGTATA
>NZ_JAZRHE010000014.1:0-5065 GCF_045644645.1 Methanobrevibacter sp. | reverse complement strand
TTTACATTTTTTCCAATTTTTACTTTACAATTTTTCCCTAAAATTTTTCATTAATAAGGCAATATACCCTAAATTAATCATCAAATATCAATTTAAAAAAAAATAACTGATTTGAATACTTGAATTATACTTGTTAAATTTAAAAATAAAATCAAAAATGCATGATTTCTTTATTCTTTCAAATTTTACATTAGTTTTTAATGGTTACTATATGATTTTAAGTGGCGTTAGTTTTTTTAGGTTAGTATATGAAATTCCGATTTGTTCGGATATGCACGAACATAAAAAAGGTTTATTATTGATGAAAAAATACTTTATTTTACAAATTGTCCACGGAAAAATGGTTAGTATATGAAAATAAGACAGACAACTTTTAGTTACTAAATGTTATTTTAATTTCTTATAGTATATAAAGTTAGTTATTTTAGCATTATTGCAAACATCAATTTCAATATTAACAATTTATTTTAAATAATTGCCATAATTTATTGTTGAAATTGCAAATAATATTTCTTAAATCCTTGAACCATGAAAATTTAGTTTGTATGATGTTTTATGGCAAATTATTTTTTTAATGATTTACCGAATATGCTTCAAGAAACTGTAACCATATGACTTCTCGGCCTACACCCAGATGAGCTAATGAGTTTTCAATAATTATTTTTGGTAATTTTATGAAAATAATATTAATACCAACACCTACATTTTTTGACAAAATACATGAAAATAAATTTTGAGAAATATTTTAGCTTGGTTGTGCTAAATAACTATTTATATCCCCTACAGTTATAATTAACTAATTTTTAGAAAAATATATTCAAAATAAACTACAAGTTTATAATTTAATCCAATAAAGAAATTATTTATTGGAAATAGTCCTAAAATATAACCATCGTTTCTAAACAAATGATAATACATTTTAGGAGTCAATATTATGTCAAAAAATAGAAGAATTATTGGACTAACTATAGCGATAGTGATTTTTCTACTAATTATTTTCACGTTATATGCTATGTCTGATGATGATGCAGATACTGTCCATATTGGATATTTACCTACAGACCATGACGCCGCATTATTTGTCGCAAATGCTACAGGAATGTTTAAAGATGCGGGAATTGATGTGAAATTATATGAATATAATAATGGTGGAGATATGATGAGTGCAATGGCCAGTGGTGATTTGGATGTTGGTTACGCTGGAATAACTCCAGTAATATATTCCATATCTAAAGGAGTACCTATAAAAATTGTTGCAGGAGTTCAAAATGAGGGAAGTGGTTTGCTTTCCGATGATTCATCAGTTAAGTCTGTCTCTGATTTAAAAGGTAAGATAGTAGCTACACCCGGTGAATCATCAATACAAAGTGTATTGTTAAAATATGATTTGAAGAAAAATGGAATGAATATTTCTGATGTTGAAAGTCCCACTATGAAGGTTTCTTCAATGAATGATGCATTAAGAACAGCAAGTATCGATGCAATGTTAACATATGAACCTTATGTTACAATTTCAAAGGAAATTAATAATCAGACTTTGGTGGAAAGTTCTGCAGATATCTTACCCGATCATCCATGTTGTGTTGTAGTGATGAATGAAAAATTTACATCAAATAATTTAAACAAAGCAAGTAAAGTTCTAGACATTCATAAAAGAGCAACAGAGAAAATAAAGGCAAATCCTGAAGGGATGGTACAATATTTGCCGCCGCATATTGTTCCTAATTCTGAAATTGAAAAACAAAGTTTAAATCATACTAAATGGGTAAGTGATTTAAATGATACTTATAAGGCAAATTTGTATCGTTTCATGAATATTGAAAAAGATTTGGGAATAATTAATGAAACATTACCTCAAGACGAATTATTTGGGACAATTTAAATTATATCTAAAGTTTACAAAAAGGTTTTTAATATGAAGAGATTTAAAAATGAATATACAAAAGAGATGATAATATTACCTATTATTTTAATAATAATCTGGTATTTGATTTGTGATGTATTTCAACTAGTTCCGGATTACATGTTTCCCGGACCAACGGATGTTATAAATTCCTTTGTCAAGTTAGTTGTTTCAGGCAAACTTTTTAAAGATGTCTTTGATACACTTTATAAAGTATTGTTTGGTATGTTACTGGCATCATTGGTTGGTATAACATTTGGTATACTATTAGGTTGGTCTAAACGATTAGAAACATTATGTAAATTAGTTATTAGTATTTTAAGACCTATTCCACCAATTGCATGGATTCCTTTTTCAATAATGTGGTTTGGTATTGGAATAGGGCCGGCAGTATTCATAATTTTCATAGGATGTGTTTTTCCAATACTGATTTCAACAATTGATGGAGTACATAGAACAGATCCTGTTTTAATAGAGGCAGCAGAATCATTTGGAGCATCAAGCTCACAGATTTTAACTGAAGTAATCGTACCGTCAAGTTTACCCTATATTGTATCAGGACTTAAAGTGGCAATAGGTATTGCTCTGATGTGTACAATTTCCGGTGAGATGATTGGATCCAGTTCTGGTATAGGATATATGATTTTAACATCTACAAATCTGTTTGATACAGGTTCAACAGTAGTTGGAATGTTGGTAATTGGTATAATTGGCATAATCTTTGATTATATTTTTACAAAAGTACAGGAAAGAATATTCTGGTAAGGTGATGATATGACATTTGAAATAGAAAATATATCGAAAGTTTTTGTATCAGACGATGATAAAGAAGATGTAATTGCATTAAAGGATATTAACCTTACTATTGAAACAGGAAAATTTGTATCTTTTGTAGGTCCGTCAGGTTGCGGAAAAACAACATTGCTGCGTCTAATAGAGGGGTTTGAAAAACCTACAGAAGGTACTATTAAAGATGATGGAGAAATAGTGACAGAACCTTCCAGCCAAAGAGGATTTATATTCCAGAACTATTCTCTCTTCCCTTGGTTAAATGTCATTGATAATGTAATATTTGGATTAGGTATCAATGGAAAACCTGAAAAAGAAAATAGGAAACGTGCAATGGAATATCTTGAGACTGTTGGACTAGAAGATTTTGCAAATAGCTATCCTCATGAATTATCTGGAGGTATGAAACAAAGAGTTGCAATAATTCGGTCTATAATTAATGATTCTAAAAGTTTATTGATGGATGAATCCTTTAGTGCATTAGATGTGCATACAAGACACAAACTGCAAAAACAAATTTATAAAATTTGTCGAGAAAAAAATAAGACAATCATTCTCGTTACACACGATATCAATGAAGCGGTATTCTTATCAGATGAAATTGTCGTTCTTTCTAAAGGACCCGGAAGAGTCAAGAAAATTTTTGAAATTGATATAGAGCATCCAAGACAGAGGGATGATCAAGAATTTGAAGATTTAGTATGTGAAATTACTCAAGAAATTGGAGAATTAGAAGACGAGTGATTTCATCTTATGTGTCTGTCCATTGAACTACCACGACTTACAGAAGTCGTGGTATTCCTGCACATATAGGCTAATTCCATTATTAGTAACAGCCATGCAGTAATTTAGTTATTATAATATTCATTTTAGAAAACCCATTTGATTTTTATAAAAAATAGCTATTCTCTTGATATTGTCGGCTGCATAATGTACCTTGACTAAAAAAAGGCCAAAAAATGTGGAGAATCCTTTTTCCAGATTTATAATTTTTATTTATTATTTAGGTAACTTTATGAATTTTCATTCAATTCAAAATACCATTGCCTGAAATTATCTTTCAAAAATTAAGTCAGTATTTTAACATACTTTATAAATTAAAAACAACATAATAATTACTAATGAATGATTAGGTTGGTGATAATATTAGCAAAATTCCAGAATTAAACATAGAAAAAACAAAAGATGATATTATTAAATTCATTCAATCAAAAATATCAGAAGCAAAAACCGATGGGATTGTTGTCGGTTTGAGCGGAGGAATTGATTCAACATTAGTAGCATATTTAGCATGTGAAGCGGTTGGAAAAGAAAATGTATTTGGAATTATAATGCCATCCACAACAACACCAACAGAAGATAAAATTCATGGAATTTCAATAGCCCAAGGTTTGGGAATTGATTACAAAGAGATTGCTATTGACAGTATCCTGAATGAATTTTTATTAATGACACAGCTTGAAGAAAATAATTTGGCTATTGGAAACCTTAAAGCTAGAATTAGAATGTCAATCATTTATTACTTTGCAAATCAGAAAAACTACCTGGTTAGTGGAACCGGCAATAAAAGCGAAATCCTAATCGGTTACTTTACAAAACATGGAGACGGCGCATGTGATATTGAACCGATTGGAGATTTATACAAAACTGATGTTTATAAATTAAGTGAAAATATGGGCGTTCCCCAAGAAATCATAGATAAGCCGCCACGTGCTGGATTATGGAACAATCAGACAGATGAAGCTGAAATTGGAATGTCCTATGACTTAATTGATCAAATTCTCTATCAATACTGTGAAAACAATAAAGGGGATGAAGAAATCTCCGAAATAGTAGAAATCCCCGTCGATGATGTTGATATGATTATTAATAAAATAAACAGGAACAAACACAAAAGCGAAGTTCCTGAAAGTCCTCAAAAAACAATCTTATGAATGGTGATTTGGTGAGCGAAAACATAGAAAAAAAATGGCAGAAAAAATGGGCAGATGCAAAGCTATTTGAATCTAATCCCGATGAAAGAGAAAAATTATTCCTTACAGTAGCTTTCCCATATCCTAGTGGAGCTATGCATATAGGTCACGGACGTACTTACACAGTTCCTGACGTCTATGCCAGATTTAAAAGAATGGAAGGGTACAATGTATTGTTCCCAATGGCATGGCACGTAACCGGTGCTCCGGTTATTGGAATTGCCGATAGGATTAAAAGAAAAGACCCTTGGACACTTGACTTGTACGAAAGAGTCCACGGCGTTCCAAAAGAAACCTTGCCCAAACTAGAAGATCCGGAATACATTGTGAAATATTTCTCCACAGAATATCATGAAGTGATGGAAGAGATGGGTTATTCAATCGATTGGAGACGTGAATT
>NZ_JAZRHE010000013.1:0-11005 GCF_045644645.1 Methanobrevibacter sp. | reverse complement strand
TCTTCACTTTGGGATACAATTGTATTTAGATTGTTTTCAATGAAATTTTCATATTCGTCATTATTAAGCAGGGTATCCTCTGTTGGAAGCATTTTTTCTTCCATATATTCCATATAATAGCTAGCTTCATTGCAAACGCCTAAATTTGGGTTGTTTATTAATATGTCATTTAAAAATGAAATATATGAATTGAAATTATTTGTAAAGTAAGTTTTAATTGATTCTTTTCGAATAAAAGTGGATGGGCCTAATAATTGCACATTTTCAGGCTGTTTTAAAAGGTTATATGTTGATGTCTTTTCCACTTTATAATCAAGATACCTTTCTTTTCTACCATTTTTATAGTAATAAATTGGAATGCCTATTAAATTGATGTCCGGTGAATTTTCAAAAAATTTTAGAATGTCATTAAGACTGTTTTTTGATAAGTAATCGTTATTTTCTAAAAAACCAATATATTTTCCATTTGCTTTTTCAAGTCCAATATTTTTAGCTATTTCATTGTCATTTTCAAAAAACAGCACATTATTGGGGTATTTTGATGTATATTCTTCACAAATCTTTTTGGTGTTGTCAATACTTTTATCGTCAACAATTATTGCTTCGATGTTATTTTCAAAATCAAGTGTCTGATTAATTAATGAGTTGAGTGTCTTTTCAATGCCTTCTGCCGAATTATGGGTGGGTATTATAATTGAAAATTTAAATTCACTCAACTTTATTCCTCTATTAATCTTGTGCTTGTTTATAATCCGGTTGCAATGTAGTTATTATAAACTCTAAGTCTTTATTTAGTTTATTCAAATCGCTAAATCCACTCATGTCTACACGATAAGTGTGGTTGTAATGATAGAAAACTGAACTGGAGGATATTGTATTATTTTTTTCCATGGTAAGTTGGAATACATCAACTCCGTTTATATTTTTTGTTTCATTCTTAAAGTTGGAATAATCCGGATTGTTTTTGTAGCTTTCTGTCACATTTTTAAAGCTATTTTCTGTGTGATTTCCTTTTCCTTGGTCATGAATGTCAATTTTCTCGTTGCTTTGTTTGTTGTATAGTTCTGCGGATTTTGCATTGCTTTCCCCTACTGAAAATCCGTTAGGCAATGTCACACTAGTTTTACTGAAGGTCGTAATTGCATTTCCTATTGTATCTGAATGATCAACAATAACATACATGCAACTTATTCCTACAATTAATATTGCTATAATCATTATGACTCTTTTATCCATAATAAAACCTTTTCACTTTTTACTATTCTCAACGTAAGCATCGATAACTTCCTTGGTTTCTCCTTCCATCACTACTTTACCGTTTTCAATCCATATGCATCTATCACAAATTTCTTTGATGTCCCGCAGTGCATGTGAAACGAAAAGAACAGTAGCGCCATCCCTCATCATCTGTTTAAGTTTTCCTGAACTTTTCTGTTTAAATTTGATGTCTCCTACGGATAATATTTCATCAATAATCAATATATCGGGATTTACCACAGTGGCTATTGAGAAACCTAGTTTGGATTTCATACCGCTTGAGTAATTTTTGACAGGATAGTTAATGAATTCGCCAAGTTCTGAAAACTCGACAATCTCATCGTATTTCTCATTAATGAAGTCTTCATCCATACTTAGAAAAGCGCCATTTAGATAAATATTATTT
Source organism: Methanobrevibacter sp. (assembly GCF_045644645.1). GTDB lineage: Archaea > Methanobacteriota > Methanobacteria > Methanobacteriales > Methanobacteriaceae > Methanocatella. The sequence goes on along the minus strand of NZ_JAZRHE010000013.1, from coordinate 9,342 downwards.
TTCCCGGTATAATTTTTGTCAAACCCTGCACTCAGCTCAAGCAATGGGGCGATTTTCCCATTGATTGTAACTGTGCCTTCTGTGGGTTCATAAATTCCTGCGATAATTTTGAGCAATGTGGATTTCCCGGCACCATTGAATCCAAGGATTCCAATTCTTTCTCCTTTATAGACCTTAAATGAAATTCCGTTAAGAATTCTTATTTTCTGTTTTTCCTTTTTGTTTCTTTTGATGGTTCTAATGATGTATTCCTTAAGAGTATCAATTTTATCTTTTGAAACCTTAAATTCCATTACCAAATCTTTTACTTCTATTGCAATTTCCCCATCTTCATCTGAAGGTAATACTGGTGCTTCATTTTTTCTGAAAAACCTTAGAACTTTATCCATTAAACTCATAATATTACCTCCCTAAATTTCTAATGACAATTTTTTATCATAAATGTTAAATAACAGAATTCCTACGCCTAATACGGTAAATGCAAATACCGCTAAATAGGATAAGGTGCTTAAGTTTGGTGCAATTCCATATACGACACATTCTCTAAAGCATGAAATCGCAGAATAAACTGGATTCAATGTGAAAATCATTTGAACCTGTGCGGGCACGATTTCCATCGGGTAGAATAATGCAGATGCGTACATTAAGATTAATGTAAATACATTGTATAAATATCCAATGTCTGAGAAATAAGTGTTGCAAACAGCTAAAATCAATCCTATTCCAAATATTAAGATTACTAGGAAGAATATTGGTGCAATTGCAAATATTGAAGTTAAATGGAATTGCGCTCCGGTAATCAGCATTACTCCAAATAGGATTACAAATGAAATCAGGAAGTTTACAAATTCATAACAAACTGCACTTATTGAAAACATATATTTTGGAACATAAATCTTCTTTATTATATATGCATTGCTTTTAATGGATTTCATTGCTCCTTTTGTAGCACTATTGTAAAAATCATATATTAACCTTCCAGAAAGGAAATAAACTGGATAGTTTTCAATGGATCTGCCAAACAACATTGAGAAAATTGCTGTAAAAACTAACATAATTAAAAGAGGGTTGAAAAAACTCCATAGGATACCTAAAACGGAATCCTTATATTTTGAAGTTAAATCCCTTTTAACTAATTGTTTTAACAGGAATTTCATTTCTGAGAATGTATCAAACATGTTTTTACCTATTTTCTTCTTTTTTCAAATTCTTCAAATACTTCATCGATTTTTATACCTTTTTGGACTAAAATTAGGAGGGTGTGAAAAATCAAATCCACTGATTCATATACTAGATTTTCATCATTCTTGGCGGCTATTAAAACTTCACCTGCTTCTTCAGCTATTTTTTCAAGTATTTTGTCCTCCGCTTTTTTGTCACTATCCTGCATGATTTTTGAGGTATAGGAATCGATTGGATTATCTCTTCTTGACTCTAATACTTCATATACTTCCCGTATAATCCCATCATTAGCCATCTATTCATCACCTTTAGAGGCTTGGTCTTGAATACTTTCTGTAAGGGCTATTAATGGGTGTTTGTCATCATCAATTATTTCGATATCTTCGAAAGTTCTTATTCCTGCTTTATCTGCGGTTTTTTCCATACCTAATTTGATGTCCTGGCCTAAATCAACAACATATGAATCCACAGTTTTATAGCCTTTTTGTTTTGAAGCAACAGCTCTGTGGTGCCCATCGACCAAAATCCATCTTTCTCCAGTTTTAACAACAATTGCCGGTTCTGCCAAACCTTTCTCTAATTCATATGCTCTTCCTTCAAGTTCATCGGCATATACTTTATCTTGTGTAGGTCTTAATTTATTTGTTTCAACTGGGATGTGTTTTAAAGTAGTTTTAATTCCATATAATTGCTCCATGGTTTTTTTGAAATATTCTACTTTATTTGGAGTTGACCTTTCAATGTGTGACCTTACCATATCTGTGTTGGTAATGATTCCAACCAATTCTCCTTCTTTATTAACAACAGGCATTCTTGAAATTCCTCTTCTAAACATTACTCTTGAAGCATCATTGATGGATAAATCTTGATTAGCAACAACTAACTTGGTGGTCATCAATTCTTTAACTGTATCTGCCCATTCTTTTGACACGATGTCAAATGCAGTTACCATTCCCACCAATTTACCATTATCAACAACTGGATAACTGTTGTGATGACTTTCTCTCATAAGGCTGATAATTTCTTCTGTTTTTGTATCTGGAGAGACGCTAATAACATTTTTAGTCATATAATCGTTAACATATGTTTTTTTCCTTGCCATTATTTCCACCTCTATTTTTCTATATTTTCCCTTAATAATTTAACAGTCTCGCCGGGGTCTGCTTTTCCACGGGTTATTCTCATTACTTGTCCAACTAGGAAGTTAAGAGAAGCTTTTTGACCAGCTAAATAATCGTCAACAGCTTTTGGATTTTCTTCAATTGCTTGTTTTACCGCGGCCAGCACTTCATCATCTTTTACGACACCAAGTAAACCTAACTCTTCTGCAATGGCTTTAGGTGATTTATCATTATTTGGCATTTGTTCAATGATTCTTTGACCTGCTTTTGTAGTGATTTCTTTATCTTGTAACATTTTTAAGAATTCAATAAGATTTTCCACGGTAATTCCACTATCTGCGAAATCTAATTTGTTATAAGATAGTACTCTTTTAAGTTCATCCCTCATCCATTTTGCTGCGAATTTAGGATCAACCTCTTTAACTACTTCTTCATAAGCAATGGCTAAATCAAGTTCTGATGTTAATACTTTTGCAGATTCTTCATCAATACCATAATCTTCAACAAATCTTTTTACTTTGTTGTGTGGAGCTTCAGGCATTGTATCTAAAATTCTTTGAATGGTTTCATCACTGATTTTCATTGGAGGTAAATCCGGATCAGTGATAAATCTGTAATCATCGGCATCTTCTTTCAATCTCATTCCAACAGTAATCATTTGAGATTCTAAGTATGCACGAGTTTCTTGTTTAACTTCAACTCCTCTCTTCATAAGGTTTTTCTGCCTTACAAGTTCAAATTTCAATGCTTTATAAGCACCTTTGATGGAGTTAATGTTTTTCATTTCAACTCTGTTTCCACCATTAATGGAGATGTTTACATCAGCTCTCATTGTACCTTCACCACGTGCTCCTCCACTATATTCTAAAACACGAATTAACTCTTTTAAGAAGTTTCTAGCTTCTTCGGGAGATTTAATATCCGGTTCGGTAACAATTTCAACCAATGGAATTCCTGAACGGTTGAAGTTAACGGTACCTCTGTCTGGTTTGAATTGGCCTGGATCTTCTTCAGCGTGAATTTCCCTGATTCTAATTCCATTTAATTCACCATTAATTCCAATAGGAATGGAGGTTCTTTGGTAACCTGATGGTAAATCAGGATAATCGTAATGTTTTCTCATGAAATAAATAACATCTTGATCAATTTCACAGTTAAGCATTAAAGCTATCATTAATGCATTCTCTAAAGCTTTTTTATTTGTGGGGTGTGGTTTTGCACCTGGTTGGTTCAAACAAACTGGACAGATGTTTGTATTTGCAGGTGCGTCCTGATAATTTGTAGGACAATCACAGAATAATTTTGATTTGGTTTCTAATTGCACGTGGATTTCAAGTCCACACATCATATCAACAGCGTCACTAATAATAATCTCCTCCAGTTAGGATAATTTTTTAATAATTTATATTATATTTATATTTGTTACATTCGATTTATAAAGATTATCAAAATTGAGTTCTTTTAATAAAAAAGTTTAGGCATATTATTGGTACTTATTTTTCAGAGATTCATTAACATACCTTTTAATGAATTTATTCAGTTCTGGTGAAACTTCACTTTTTTCCGGACCCAATTTTGTTTTATCAGTAAATGTTCCTTTCAATTCACGTCCTGCCCATTTCACTTCTTCTTCAACTCTTTTACCGTATTTTGTCCCAAACATCTTAAATAATGGGAACTTTGTTATGCCATTCGCTCCACTTAAAATTAATATTCCGATGTTTGCTAAATTGTCTATCCAAGTTCCACATATAATCTCGATTTCCGGAAAAGCTAATCTGATTTGTGAAACTACTTGGGCATAGTAAAGAGATGCAGGTTGTGATGAATTAGCATAAATAGTTTCTTTGTGGGGGTTTAGGGAATAGAATATGACTCTATCGATTTTGTGGTCTTTGATATAATCAATTATATAGTCAACATCTTCTAGGGTTTCACCAAGTCCTAATATGATTGTTATTGCTTTTTTAAATCCTAATTCCCCTGCTGCATCTAACATATTGCTTATATCACTTAATTTTTTGGAAGGACAAACTCTTTCATGAATTTCTGGATTGGCTACTTCAACAGCACCTGTAATTCCTTTAATCTCTGGACCATACTGGTCTAATTCATCAGTAATTCCAGTATTTAGCCAAACCCCCTCTCCAGTAATGTCTTTTATGGTTGTGGCAATCTGTTTAATTTCTTGAGTTGTAAAGGATTCATATCCTCCAGACAAAAATTCAATATTCCAATCAAGGCGTTTGCACATTTCTGCTTCTGCATATATGTTGCTGATATTTCGTCTAGCTTTTTTTGGATCCTTAATTTTATTTTTTTGTGTAGACATATAACAAAAGGCACAATCTCCTTTATCACACCACCAGGAGAGAAACACTGCTCTTTCAAGAGTTATTATGTTGCTGTGGTGTTTTAATGTAGTTTCATTCGCATTTTTTATTAAGTCAAATATGTTAGAATCCATATTTTTATATTGATTGTTAAAGTTTATATATTAGTTTGCATAATCTATTTATTGAAAATTTACTTTATTTTTCGATAAAATTCCTAAAAACCAAAACCTTTATATAGTATGCAAATGATAATTATTATTACTGTTTAAAGTCTTTTGATTTTTAAACATGGGTTTTATTTGGTTGAGTAATTGGGTTATTATATGCCGTCGTAGCTCAGTAGGTAGAGCGTTCGGCTGTTAACCGATTGGTCACAGGTTCGAGCCCTGTCGACGGCGCTTTAGGGGCCCATAGCTTAGCCAGGTAGAGCGTCCGGCTCATAACCGGAAGGCCATGGGTTCGAACCCCATTGGGCCCATGTTAACCAAACTTTATTGTATATGTATGCTCCGGTGGTGTAGTCCGGCCAATCATTTCGGCCTTTCGAGCCGAAGACTCGGGTTCGAATCCCGGCCGGAGCATTTAAAAAATTTGTTAAGATTTTTAATGGTTTCTATGTATCCTTTGTTTTCATAAGCGGGGGTGCCCGAGAGGCCAAAGGGGACAGGCTTAGGACCTGTTGACGCAGGTCTACCAGGGTTCGAATCCCTGCTCCCGCACTTTAACATTTTTTTTACTCCCAATTTGTATAACGCCGGGGTAGGGTAGGTGGTCATCCTCCGGGACTGTGGATCCCGGGACTCGGGTTCGAATCTCGGCCCCGGCCCCATTTTATAATTCTTATTTTTAATTACTTTTCAAATGCTCTCGCATTCTTTTTATATACTATGTTTTTATAAATATTGGTTAGAGGAGATAATTATGGCTAAAAAAGGGTCTGCTGAAGAAAGGGATTTAGTACATAAACTTTGGGAAAGGAATTTTGCAGCAATGAGGGCTCCAGCTTCTGGTGGAGCTACTAAAAACCCATTACCTGATGTTGTGGCAGGAAATGGTAGAATATATTTGGCTATTGAAGTTAAGACAACCACTAAAGACAAAGTTTATATTGATGCTCCTCAAATTGAAGCCCTTTGCGATTTTTCAAAAATATTCGGTGCAAAACCATACATTGGAGTCAGATTCAAATACACAAAATGGCTATTTCTAGAACCTGCAAATACTCCTCGAACCCGTAATGGAAATTATAAGGTAGAAAAAGATTATGCTCTTGAAAAAGGTCTGGAAATTGACGAAATTGCTGGGATTGACAAACAAATGAAATTTTAACTGATGGGTAATCTTTATATATTATTAAAATATATTTAATATAGTATGTTATGTGGGGTTATGGTGTAACCTGGCATCATCTGGGACTCCAGTTGTCTTTGAAGAAATATACGCGTAACTGAACAGTATCCGTTGTGATGAACAATTGGAGTACTGAGGCAAGAGAAATCCCAGGATCGGGGTTCAAATCCCTGTGACCCCATTTTCACTTTAAACTTCTTTTCAAAAATTTTAATTACTTTATCAACAATATTATTTTTCATGAGTTCAGATATTATTTTTATTGTAGGTTACAATTACGATTCAAACTGTTATCTAATTAATGGAAATACATTAGTGGATACGGGTGCTGGCGAAAATAAAGATTATTTATTCTCTAAACTTCGTGAAAATGGTGTGGAACCTGAAGATATAGAGTTGGTTGTAAATACTCATTGTCATTTTGACCATATTGGGGGAAATCACCTATTTCCAAATGCTAAAATTGCAGTTCATAAATTGGATGCAATACCTATTAGAAATGAAGATACTCTGGGGACTGCAGGAACTGCTTTTGGTTTTGAGGATATTAACAATACCCGTGTGGACATTGAACTGGAAGAAGGAGATAAAATTGGGGATTTTGAAGTAATCCATACTCCAGGACACACCAGAGGTGGAATCTGTTTGTGGGATGGTGAAAACTTAATATCCGGCGATACAATTTTTGCTGGCGGTGGCGTCGGCAGAATGGATATTGGTGGAAATTATCAGGATATGAAAAATAGTGTTAAAAGATTAACAATGTTGGATGTTAAAAATATCTATCCTGGCCATGGTCCAATAGTGGAAAATAATGGAAAAGATCATATAAGATTATCTTACTCTTATTTATAATCTATTCCCCTAATTTTTTAGCTAATTTTTTAAATGCCCCTCTTTTAACGAGGACGGTTACCTTTTCTCCACGGCTAACGGTGTTATCGGGTTGCGGTATGATTAATTTTCCATTTTGATATGTTGCAATGATAATGTATTCTTTGGATGGTGAAATTTCTTTAAAACGTTTTCCAACGATTTTGTCATTTGTTATTGTCATATCCAATATTTCAGCGTCACCTTCGCCGAGTGTCATTAGCTCAGCAGCATTAGGCCTTGTAACTAATTTCTGTAATTGTGCGGCGGCTGCAGTTTCTGGGCTAATTACGTGGTCTATTCCAACTTCTTTAAATGCTTCTTCGTGATCGGGATTGCTTACGCGAGCAATGATATTTGGAACGTTGTATTTTCTAACTAAAATGCATGATAATAAGTTTGCTTCATCATTTCCGGTTGTTGCAATGAAATAATCAGCATCTTCAATGTTACTCTCTTCGAGCAATTTTGAATTTGTTCCGTTTCCGCAAATAACTAATGCATCAAGTTCTGCCGCAACGTCTGCACATAATGCTTCATTACTTTCAATCAGTGTGATGTCTTGACCGTTATCAATTAGTAAGTTAGCGAGGGCAAGTCCAACACGGCCTCCGCCCATAATTATAATATACATAACATCCCCCTCTCATTAATGTTAACTAATCAATATTTATTTTCATATATTAATAAATATTATCTTTTGAAAATTTCAAATCCTGCCCTTAATGTAATGAGCACCGGATATATTTCCAGCCTTCCGGTCCACATATTGAATATGCTGATTATTTTTAAAGGGGCTTCAAGGCCAAAATCAATTTCTCCCAGGGTCAAACCCACATTTCCCTGGATGGATATTGTATCAAATAAGCTTTTAAATGGGTCGTGGCCATATAGGCAGAATAAAGACCAAGTAATTAAGATACAAATCATATAAAGGGTAATATAGTTTCCACTATCTCCAACAGCTTTTTCGGATATTTTCACATTAGAAAGTTTTATTGGCACAACTCTGCCTTCGGGAGATAGGATTTCACGGACATGTTTGTATATTCCTTTAAAGAATATAATTACTCTTGAAAGTTTGATTGCCCCCACAGTTGAACCGCTTGAACCACCAACAAGCATCAAACCCATTAAACATATCAATACAAATGAGGGCCAACCCATCATCAAGTCAGCACCCTGAATGCTGGCTCCGGTTGTTGTTGCAGCGGATACTACAGTAAATAATAGATCCATTGGGACAATATTGGATATGAAGTAAAGAATCACAGTAACAATGGCAATCACTGTTATCATCACTTTGAATTGCAGGTCTTGAATTAAAGATCTTCCCCTGGTTTTAATAACCTTAAAATGCACCAAAAAGCTTGTTGCTCCAAGAATCATTAATATGATTGAGATAAAATAAATGACATCGCTTTGATAATATCCCATGTTTGCATTTTTAATGCTCATTCCGCCGGTTGAGATGGTGGTGAAAGTGTTGCAGATGGCGTCAAAGATAGGCATCCCTGCCAATAAGTATAGGATAATTCCCGCGATAGTATAAATTAAATAAATTTTAATGGTATGTTCCAAAGTTGCTTTGATACTTGGCTTTAGTTTTTCTTCTCGTGCTTCAGATTGGTATAATCTTGAAGAAGATGTTCCCGGCCTTGTTAAAATTGCAACAATCATAACAATGATACCCAGTCCCCCCACCCATTGTTCAAGTGACCTTAAAAATAGGATGCTGTTAGGTAGAATTTCAACATTTTGATATATTGTAACTCCACTTCCAGTCAAGGCAGACATACTTTCAAAAACACCATTGACGATACTCAAATCACTTACCATTAACATAATGAGTCCACCAATTATGGCGGCCCATAGCCACGCCAGTGCAGAAATAATCATCCCATGCTTCAGGCGTATTCTTCTAGAGGAATATTTATCAAATATTCGCATGAATGCATATCCGATAGCAATGGATATTAAACTAGGAACAATAAATCCTAAAAGATTAAATTCGAGATATATTATATCAACAATTATTGGAATTAAATATAATATTCCGATTCCAATCATTATCATACCGGAATTTCTTGCTACAACAAATAAATCTTTTTTGTTAATATATCTCATTATTGTAATAATTTGATAATATTGTACGCAAAATTATGATGTAAGTCAACGGTTTCGGATGAACATTCGAAAATTTTTTACAAATATATTAATGGAGAGATTCTGAAAATCAGAATCTCTCCACAATCGTTGCCAGCATATTATGTTCATACATCCAGGTTAATATCTTACTGTCTCTGGAATACTCCAAAATCAGATTTCCGATCGTACCCATTTCAAAATACATAATAAAGGTGTACACCGTCCATAGGATCAGCACAACCTCCAACGCTCCAACCACCATCCCCAGTAACTTATCAGCACTATGTACGATTGGCAGCTTCGTGATCAATTTTGCGGAAAAGAAAATCAAC
>NZ_JAZRHE010000012.1:0-2110 GCF_045644645.1 Methanobrevibacter sp. | reverse complement strand
TATTGGTAATCGGAAGTATTGTTGATGTTGGAATTTCAGAAACATTGACATCCATAGTTCCTGTATATTATACAAAGCATGATTATGTGAATTTGAATCATTTGATTAGGATTTCACTTATAATTGCAGGAATCTGTGCAGCAATATTGACAGTATTCGTATGGATTTGGCCAGAAGGATTTTTGGCACTTTACGGATTCAACAAAATGGAAATTGCTGATTTCGTAATAAATGCACTTAAACTATATTCACTCTTCTTTATAATATCCGTACTTCCTAGCCTGCTGATATTCTACTATGAAGCCATTGAAAGGTCTGTCCTTTCAACAGTGCTTTCCGTGCTTTACACCCTTGTACTCCCATTGATTTGTGTAATTGGATTATATAATCTGATTGGATCAAACGGAATATGGATAGGATTCCCAATATCATGTTTAATAACAATAATTATCATCTACATCACCGTCAAAGTTATTCAAAGAAGGGAACCAAAATACAATAGCCTATTCTTCATCGAAAAGGACCTGATGGATAAAACTAAAAACTTTGTACTTACAGACAATAATTTGAGTGCAAGAGAAGAATGTTTAGAGCACCTGAAAAATCTGAATGCCGGTGATGAATTTTGCAATAATGTCAATAAAATCTTTGATGTTATTTTTGACACAAATCCTCACGATACATATGTGGAAGTATTAATTATAGATTATGATGACAATATCCATGTTGACATCAAATATGATGGAGAAAAGGAAACTCTTGAACATCTAAAACATAACTTCCCAGAAGGCCTTTTCAAATATGCAGAAGTTTTAGGATTCAATACCATAGAATACGTTAAGGCCAAAAGCTAAATTTTTTAATATATAAAAAAAGAATTCTGAGATTTATATAATCTCGGAATTTATGTCTTCTGCAGTTTCAGTGTCTTCTACACCCTCAAACTCAGACCTGAGTACATTTTAAAATATTTTTTAATTGATAATTTATAATTCTTATCATTTTGAAAAGAAAAAAAAATAAAAAAATGTTCATGATGCATTATCATAAACATCTTTATTTCGATTTTGGAAGAATTTGATAATTGCCGGCATTATTAGCATCACAAATAACGGGAACATGAAGAAATTTAAAAGGTTTGAAATTTGTGGATTGAAACTGCTTTTTATTAATGGATATAAAATGTTCATAATAATCATATATCCAATATAAGCCCCACCAATTCTTAAAAATCTACGTTCAATAGGTCCTTCACAGGAAAAATTAATGAACCTTCTTTCAATTACCCATGATATTAATATACCCATACAAAATCCTACATCTTTATATGCTTCAACAGCCATTTTAGCAGGTTCAACAATTAATTTACCAGCCGCATTATAATCCATTGGATATGATTTGAATGTAGCATATGCTATAAGCAAGATAGAAAATACTATTCCTGCACCCAATAAAATTAAGTCAAAATTAGGGTTATCATCTAGTTTTTCAAATAATTTTCCAACAATCCATAATGATGCAAAGGCAATTACTAAACCGACAACAATATCCAATAAACTGTGAACTCCAAGATAACAACGGGAAAAACAGATTAACAATAAACAGATTATTGAAAAAATTTTAAATCCTTTAGTGAAATTTCCTTTAAGAAATGTTCCCAGGAACAATATTCCCGAAGATGTTGCATGTCCACTAGGAAGTGAATATCCAGTTGCATCTTTTAAAGCTCCTTCGTAGGGATGAATTTTAGAATCTTCAATCCAAGGACGATATACGCATGTTGTAAGTTTAATAAAACTATTTAAAAGACGTGAAAATGCAAAAGATACCAATAGGTATTCTCCAAATTTTTTGTCATATGCCCAATAGAGTATTCCTATTAAAAATAGGATTATATGTATATTTCCAAATTCAGTACAGCTCATGAAAAATTGGTCAAAAAAACCTCCTGAGGCTTCACGAAATCCCTGTAAAAATAACAAAAATACATTTGTTAAAATTTAAATCACCTCATTTAATATTATATACCTTTTCATAGATTATATTTTCCTTTTGATTATTTTTGTTCCAATAACATATAACAATTATCTATTGAAAAATAAAATTAAAA
>NZ_JAZRHE010000011.1:0-19538 GCF_045644645.1 Methanobrevibacter sp. | reverse complement strand
TAAGAATCTAAAAATGAAACTAATCGTTTAATAAAATTAAATTCCAATATTCTATGCGTATTATACTTAATGAAAACAAATAAACCAACAGAATATAAAATGCAAATAATATTTGTATATTTTCTAAAATTTCCATAATATCCTCCTATAGATAAGGACATGTAATATGTTCCAAATAGATTTGTTAAAAATCCTAACAGTGCCATGATATAAATTAACAGCCTTATTTTCTTAGGCACCTCATTTTTATGAATTAAATATCCGGTTAATGCGAATGCAATATATCCCCCATAAGCATAATCAAAAGTATCGATGATCCAATTAGGAAATACCTGTTCTATATAAAAATAGTTCAAAACAAATAAGGCAAAAATGCATAAAACTAACATCTTTGTGTTATCTTTAATGAATGTGAAAAGTGGAAGAACCAAATACAATACGAATAACGGAATAAAAAACCAATAAACAGGAACTAATGTTCCCTTAGTCAAACCATTAATCAAAAAGTCAAAATTAACATCCGAAATTAGAATTGTTTTCAGCAAATAAATCTGGATAATTAAGCCCAGAATACTCCAAACTAAATACGGAATTAATGTTTTATTAATCCGTTTTAAAAAATATGTTTTTAAATCATATTTTTCACGAAAGTCCAATAACATCGCACCGGAAATCATGAAGAAAATGGGGACTGCAAAAATGAACGTTGAATGAATTATATTTGCAAAAAACCAACGAGATGAATTCGAAAAATATGAAACAGCAACATTAGAATGTAAAAATACCACTGCAATAGCTGATAAAACACTTGCCAAACTAATATACTGTATACGTTTAGTCTTTTCCAAAACCTCACCTTAAATTTTTTTATGAACCTTGGCAGGAACCCCAAATGCTACAACATTGTCCGGAATATCCTCAGTTACAAAGCTAAATGCTCCAATTATCGAATTTTTGCCAACTGTAACACCAGGCATTACAACAGAATGGGTTCCGATTCTACAGTTTTCTTTCAGAATCACTTCCCCTTCCTTATCATCAATTGTTGAAATTGAATAAATTGAACAGTGAGACCCGATTTGAACATAATCTTCAATGACAACATGATTCTTAGCATTAATATAGGTAAATGCGCCGATATCTGTTTTATAACCTAATTCCAAATTATCCTTATTCTGAACCAGCCAATTGTATTTTGTTAATTCACATTCTTTTATCTCTGGAGCTTTCCATCCATCAAACCTATCTTCACTCATTTTCCCACCTTAAATATTATTATAAACTTCACCAAACTCTTCATTATTTTCAAAAAGATATTTTGCAATGACTTCCATTAAAAACATGTCATTTTCATGGTCCAAATCCAATACTCCAGTGTCAAACATTTTATGAATGCCGCATTTTCCATCAAACAATCCTACTTTTCTTTGCAGAAATTCCCTTGAATAAACATAAATTGAAGCGTTCATGTCATAGATTACCGGAGCCTCCTGGCGAGTATTAAAATCAGATTTGATTACTCTGTCATAACCGTGTTCAGTTTCCATCACCATATTGAAATAAGGGTTTCTACGAGAGTCAGTTACTGAGAATATTAAATCATAATCCGAGTTTAATTTATTTTCAATCATTCCATCCAAATCTTTTACTGTTCTTAATGGGGATGTGATATCCAAATCAACTATTAAATCATAGCTTCCATTCTTTTCTTCCATAATTTCAAGACAATTTTGAATAACATCCACTTTAGCTATGTCATCCCCAGCCAAATCCGGAGTTCTTTCGATTATATCAACTGGACGCAATGAACTATTGTTAAAAATCTCAATTAACTTTTCACTATCGGTGTTAATAACAATATCCGCATCATAAGCAGATTTTTTCAAATACAAATCAATGACAGATAAAGTATATAACGCTAAAGGTTTATCCAAAAAATTCTTAACATTTTTATCTTTTATTCCTTTAGATCCTGCCCTTCCGCAAATTGTAAATAATAACTTCATAATTCTCCTCCAGTCAATCTCATAACGCTCAATGCATTATCAATATCATTAATATTATCAGCATTACCTCTAATTAAATCAAAAAAGTATTTCAACTCTTCAATTTGATAATCATTTCTCACTTCATCAAAATCTATTATCTTATCCGAATCTTTAAATATTATCTTATTATTATAAATATCTCCAATGATTGTCTCATCTTCCTTAAAAATCATTAATTCCCTAATTGGAAATCTTCCAAAATAATCCAAATGCAATTCCAAAAGCATATCTTCATATTTGGCAATGTAAATTGCTATGTCCTCGGTGTCTATTTCCAAATTAGAAACATTATCCAAAATACTATGAACTTCACTAGGAATGCCGAATAAGTAAGTCAAGTAATCCCATTCATGAATCAGGTCAATGCTGACTCCACCACCCAATTCCTTTTTGGCACTATAAGAAGCCCTATAATCTTCGCCGGGATGCCATTCGGGCAAATAAGTAGAGCAAATTGACCTAACCGAATTCACATCACTTAAATCAATGTTTTCCTTAATATATTTTATTACGTTACCGTGCCTTAATGGGCATGCCACATAACAAGTTTTTGATTTGAATTCATCGAAATTACTGTTTATATCTTTAAAATCAACAATTGGCTTTTCTATGAAAAAATTATCTGAGTTATCTTTAAATAATCTAAGGGTTTCATAATGGAATCTTGTAGGATTAGTTATGAATATCGCATCATATCCTCCAGGAACATCTTCAAATGAATGATATTCATTAGTAATATACTGCGAAATATCATCACTTAATGGCTTATCACTACTTCTATACGCATCAATCTGACAATTGAAATCCAAATTATTTTTAATATTTGAAATATGCCTTTTTGCTATAGAGCCAATTCCAACAAAGCAAATCTTTAAATTATCCATATTAAACCTCGTAAACTTCTGAATCATCGATTGCTTCAATAACATCAATAATATCCAATACATATTTATCTTTTTCAAATGAATGCAATGGTTTTTCAGATGAATTCAAAACATTGAAAAAGTTTTTAATTTCTTCCAAGTATGCATTCTCAACAATGGTCTGATTATAATCCTTTTCCTTGGAAATTTCATCATATAAATTTAACTCCTTCATTTCACCTGAATCAAAGTCGAATTCCTTGAAACCTTGAGGGGTGCCATCCCATGATAGATATATGTCCTCATTAATTATTTCCAAATTACGTACAGCATTTCTTGAAGCCAAATCAACAATCAACACTCCATTAGCGCCGTTTTTATGAGTCAATGTGATAAAAAAACTGTCAGGATAATCAATTTCCAAATCGGTGATTTTATTTTTTGTCACATGAATTTTGGAAATATCACCGAATACCTCAACAATCCACGGAAGCTCAATGGCCAAAATTTCCCTACAGCCATTTGTTTTCTTATTCCCTACAAAAAAATTCTTATAGCTTTCCCAAGGATGCCAATCCGGCAAATAATTGCCGATATGATAAATATAATTGGTTATTTTATCTGATTGTGTAACATTTGAATTAATATACTCAATTTCCTTTCTATAAAGTTGGGTGGAGGATAAAAATAAGATTTTTTCAGTCCCATTAGCTAATTCAATGTTTTCATCATAACCGTCACTAACTAAGTTAATTTCTGTAAAAACATTCAAATTAGAATTTAAAGCTTGATTTATTAATTTTGAATGGGTTAATGGGGGAGTTGAAATAAATACTGCATCAAAACCGTTTTCATTGAAAAAATCATTTGAATCTGAGTAAACCTTGATATCGAATAATGATTTTACTTCTTCACATCTCTCTTCACTATTGTCAATGCCCACAACATTGACTTTAGGAAAATTATCTTTGATTAATCTAATTCTCCTTTTTCCCATAGATCCTAATCCAATTACACCTACATTCATATAATCACTCGAACTCAAAAAATTTCTTATCCAAATCAATTTCAATTTCTTTTAGTATTTTACAGATTCTTTCACCGGCTTTTCCATCACCATAAGGATTAACGCAATTTTTTAATAAATTCAGATATTCGTCTGTTTTAATATAACTTAAAGCATTCACTATTTCTCTTGAATCATAATCGACATCAACAACATTCTCCGCCTTTTCACGTCCTGACTGTCTTGTTCCAATGTTAATGACTGGCAATTTGAATGATGAGGATTCGATTATTCCACTACTTGAATTTCCAATCAATGCATGGGCCATACCCAATAAACCAATGAAATCATCATGAGGAATGTTTTTATATGCATCAACATCATATTCATTAATCTTATCAATCATTGCCCTTCCTCCAGCATCAGCATTCGGATAAACCAATATGACCTGATAATCTGTTGATTTGACTGCATCTAAAGTTTGTGTTATCTGAAATGCTGATTTATCAACTTCCAAACTTACGGGGTGTTGTAAAACTAAAACAAAATCTTTTGTGATGTTATACTTTTGTTTTAGGTAATTTTCATCAATGCTGTCTTTAGTTATCATAATTGAATCGAGACCCGGTGCGCCAACTACAAAAACATCATCTGGATTTTCACCCATCTGTCTTATTCTTGATGCGCTCTTTTCAGTTGCTGCAAAGTGAATATTTGCTAATTTTGTTATTGCATGGCGAGTAGAATCATCAACAGTTGAAGAAACATCCCCTCCATGGATATGGGCAATAGGAATTTGCAGATAAGATGCCACAATAGCGCCTGCAAGCATCTCACCCCGATCCCCCAACAATAATACGACATCGGGTTTTAATTGAGACATCAACTTTGTCAAATCAACAATTAAATTGCCAATGAAACTGGACATGGACTCTTCATCATCCTTTAAAAAAGTTTGATTAATTACATGCAATCTGAATTCATCCTTTTTAATTTCTTCTAATGAAAATCCAAATTCATCCATTAAGTGCATGCCAGTTACAACGACATCTAACTGAATATTTTCATCATCATTTAATAATTCAAGAGCATTATGCATCAATCCATAATCTGCTCTTGTTCCAGTAATATATAATACCTTTTTTGACATAATTATTCCAAATCATTCCATTTTAAAACATGACCAGATTTTAAATCCTTAGTCACTGTTTTACCAATCACATCAACAACAAACTTAGGAGCAATACCTGTTCCAGGTCTTTTGATTGATAACATTTCTTTTTCAATGACTGTGCCCCTCTTAATATCATTATTTAAAATAATGCTTTTCCTAGCAACTTTCTTTATTTCTCTTTCATTTTCTGAGAATTTGCGAATACCATCGCCCATTGCAACCTCAACATTCCGTATGGCACTGACCATCGCTTTAAATTCATCCGGGTCTAAAGATGTCTTATGGTCCGGGCCTTCAAGAGTTTTATCCAATGTGAAATGTTTTTCAACAACACAAGCACCTAATGCAACTGCAGCAATTGGCAGTTCAATACCCAAAGAATGATCTGAAAATCCGATTGGAGCATCAAACTCCCTTTGCAAAGTTTTAATGAAATTAAGATTTGCCTCTTCAAACGCCGTAGGATAACCTGTAATACAATGCAATATAACTAAATTATCTTTATTCTTAATATGGTCATAAGTTTCTTTAATCTCGTCTAAAGATGCCATGCCAGTAGATATTATTAAAGGCTTATCTGTTTTTGAAACATAATCAATTAATTCGAAATTAGTTAATTCACCAGACCCTAACTTATAAAGACTTACATCCAATTCTTCCAATAAATCAACACTTTTAATATCAAAAGGAGACGATAGGAATACAACACCACAATCTTCCGCATACTTCTTCAATTCATAAAAATCATCAAATGACAATTCCAATTTTTTTAACATTTCAAATTGAGAATCTTCATTGGTGTTCTCTTCCTGATATTTCGCTGTTTTTGCTTGTTTGGTCACTAAATCTTCACTAGTAAATGTTTGAAATTTTACCGCATCAACACCACAATCGCTAGCCGATTCAATCATTTTCCGAGCAAGCTCAACACTTCCATTATGATTCACACCAATTTCGGCAATAATAAAAGTTGAATTTTTAAAATTTATATCGAAAGACATATCAAAAAAACCTTATAGTTTTATATTTTAAAGTTTATTTAAAATATTATATTAAGATTATGCAAAAGATAAGATTAAGAATATATTAAATTTAATATTGAAAAATGTTATATATAATATACTAGCAGAATTATAATTTTAATCAAAAAGATGATTACATGAGTCAGGTACAAACAATATTCAAAAATATGAGTTGGCTACTAATTTCACAGATAATAACTAGTGTCTGTGGTTTTATCTGGACCATCCTAATGGCCAGATACTTGGGAGTTACTAAAAATGGTATTTTTGGATTCGCCACATCATTTACTGGAATTTTAGCAATTACCATAGATTTGGGAATTAGTACCCACATTGTAAGACATATTGCTACAGACTATGATTCTGCTCCAAAATATCTTGGTAATGCACTCCCATTGAAAAGCATATTGTCAGTCGGGAATATCCTCTTATCTTTAATCATACTAATTATAATGGGAGCAGATGAACTTGTTTTAACCGTTACATTACTGTTTACAATAGAAATGATTATGAAATCATTTATCGGTACCTTAAATGGATCTTTTCAAGCATTTGAAGAAGGAAAATATCAGGGAATCGGAAATACGATTTCAACACTTTTATTGCTTATATTTATCCTAATCACAATATATACTGATTTAGACCTCATTGGCATAGCATTCTCATATATTCTGGCAAATCTCATAGCTTTGATTTATGAATTTTATGCCTTAAACAAACACATTGCAAAACCAAAATATGAATTAGATACACAATTTTGCAAAGCGATCATATTACTATCAATCCCATTTGCAATCACCAGTTTCCTATACAATATCTACTACTCAATCGATATGGTCATGCTCACTAATTTGGCTGGAAATTATGCAACCGGGATTTATAATGCAACATATAAATTAATTTCAGTTTTAACACTATTCTATTCCGTTTATACAGCAGTTATTTTCCCCGTTATGAGCAGATTCTTTAAAGATGATGAATCCCTGCTTTTAATAAGTTTCGAAAAGTCCATTAAATACCTGATGCTTATTATCATCCCATTAGCATTTGCAACAGTAGTTTACTCAACTGACATTGTTCATTTGATTTATGGGCAACAATACGAAGCCGCATCAGAGCCGTTATGCATTTTAATTTGGACCGTATGCTTCCTATTCATTAGTGGAGCGTGTAACACTTTGCTTAATGCATCACACAAAGAGACTACAGTTACAAAAATCTATGCTATAGTGGCCGTATTCAATATTGTTTTAAACTTCATCATGATTCCATATTTGTCATACAATGGTGCGGCAATAACTACAGTATTAAGTGATGCTTTAATCGTAATTATACAAGCTTATGTGATTTATAAACTAGGCCACAGACCAAACAAAAAATTATACATAGACGTTTTAAAAATAATAGGTGGATCTGCAGTCTTGGGAATCTCACTGTACCTCTTAAACCTAAACATGTGGGTGGCGATTCCAGTTGGAATCATCATTTATCTGGCCGTTATGTATCTAATAAGATTCTTTGACGATGATGACAGATACATAATAAAAGAAATATTAGGCAAAAATTAGCCGATTTTACATATAAAAGAATTGAATAATACTTGTAAAATCCTGCTTTGTGATGAACATATCAACAATGCCACATTCATTGAATTTTACAATAAATTGATATGGAACAACTCCATTCAATAACCGATTAAAAATACTTAAATACAATATTCAAGTTATTACTATTATGAACAAAAAAGTAATAATTGCTCTAATAGCAATCCTAGTAATGCTATGTGCAATTGCATTTGTGCTTACAAACACCTCATCGAACACCGGTTCTGTGAGCGTTGATGCAAATGCACTGGAAGACAGAGACAACCTTGTTGTCGATGCAAAAAGTTTAGACGAAAACAACGGATACTATCACACCAATAGCGCAGACACAAATACCATTTTGATTAAAAACGGAGGAGCACTAAAATTAGCCCATTCCATTTTAAACAAAACCGGCGACACACAAACTTCAGGAGATGACGCTGACTTCTATGGCGTCAACTCAGCCATTCTAGTAAATACAAATGGAACTTTGGACATTTCAAACGTTGAAATCAATACCAATTCCAAAGGATCAAACGGAATTTTTGTAACCAATGCCGAAACCTCAAGCAACAGCTCTTCACAAGGCGGTGAAGAAGTCCAACAAGAAGGTGCTGGAGGACAACCACCAGAAGCAACAGGCAATGGTGGAGATTCACAAGGCGGAAGCCAACCCCCAGAAGCCCAAGGTTCTGGCGATGGAGGGCAGGCTCCTAATGGCAATGGCGGAGGGCCTGGCGAAACCACCGTTTCAGGCACAACCAAAGCCGACATCAAAAACGTGAAAATCACCACCCACTCAGACAAATCAAGAGGACTTGATGCAACATACAACGGCATAATCAATGCGGCAAATGTCATCATCAATACAGATGGCCAAAGCTGTGCTGCCCTTGCAACTGACCGTGGAGAAGGACAGGTTCATGTTAAAAACTCAGAAATCAACACCGGCGTAAGCAAAACCTCCGGTAGAGGTTCACCTTTAATATATTCAACAGGAAACATCACTTTAGAAAATACCAAAGGCACATCCTATGTATCTCAGATAGCCTGTATTGAAGGTAAAAACTCAATCGAACTTTCAAACTGTGACCTAAGCGGTTATGCAGAAGGCAACAGAAAAGATGGTGACTCTTATGTTGACCTTGGTGGAATATTCATCTATCAGAGCATGAGCGGAGATGCTGATGTTGGAACATCACTGTTCAGTGCGGATAGCTCAAAACTGTTAATATCCTCCAATTCATCAGTGTATAAAGACGCTCCAATGTTTCATGTAACAAACACCGCCTGTGTTATTGATTTGAAAAATACTGAGTTAATCTTTGGAAGCGGAGTCTTCTTGGAAATCGCAGGTCAAAACCAATGGGGCAACACAGGTTCCAATGGCGGACAGGCTGAATTAAACACGGATCACGAAGAGATAGATGGAAACGTTATTGTTGATTCAATAAGTTCACTCAAATGGGTTATGAAAAATACAGAGTTTAAAGGTGCAATCAACTCAACCGGAAACACTACCGTGGATGTAGGTGACGGTTCAACCTGGACATTGACTGGTGACAGCACTGTTTCATCATTAACCTCTTCCGGTAAAATTGACTATGGATCATATTCATTAACCGTCAATGGCCAAAAATACGACAGCTCAAATCCTTTTAAGGGTTAGGAAAGATTAATTCTTTCCTAATTTTTTTTAGAATGTCCTTACAATATTGTCTACTTTATCAAAACCACTATCAAAACTAGCCATTTTACTAATTTTTCCCGTTCATTATCGCAAACTAACACAATATATAGATTATCTAAAAAAAAAATGGTTATAAAAAAATAAGAAAAAAGTATCAGCAGCCAAATCCTGCTTCATATACCTCTTTCAGCAAATCTGGCTGAGATTTTGCATCTCCAATAACAGTAAATACCGCTTTTTCAGTTGGGTTTTTAGAAAAGCCAATGAAGTCCCTAATTCCAGTCAATGCATTTCCATTTGAAGAACCGGCAGAAGTAATGATATAATAATCCTTGTTCTCAAGATGGTTGAATATCGGATAGCATCTGTCAAAGAATCTTTTTAGGGTTCCGCACATGGAATAATAATAGATTGGAGTTGCATATACAATCACGTCCGCTTCCATCATCTTGTCAAGGACTTCATCAAGACCGTCCTCCTGGAAACATTTCATTTCTGGGGTTTTGCATTTCATGCATGCCTTACAGGAATGGAATCTGATTTCTTCCAGATTGTATTTTACAGCGACATTATCCGCATCAATAGCTCCCCTTACAAATTCATCACATAAAGTGTCTGAGTTTCCGCCAATTCTTGGAGATGAACTTATAACAATAACCTTTTTTGACATGCTATCTACTCCTCAATCCAATCTTTCGATTTTGTGGTATCAGCCATGAACCTCATGCCCTTTGCAAAATTAAGTTCAGGATATGTGGCTTTTAAATCATTTACGCATTTGTCAATTCCAGATCCCCCTGATGTGCAAAAAGCCTTAATTGTTTTTCCACTTAAATCAACACTTTCTATGAATGTGTTGATTATTGTAGGTGCAGTATACCACCATACCGGAAAACCAATAACGACAGTATCATATTCACTTGCATCTATTGTTTCTTTAATGGGTGGCCTGAATGACTTATCATTCATTTCAATTGTAGACCTTGATTCCTTGTTTGTCCAGTCCAAGTCCTCAGGAGTATAGATTTCCTCCGGAACAATCTCAAAAATATCATAACCATTTTCACTGGCTATTTTTTCTGCTACGCCTTTTGTAACTCCGCTTGCAGAGAAATATGCGACTAAAACATTACTCATTTTATCACCTACTTTAAAATAGAACATTATCCTATATAAAACTGTTTATAGTCGCAACAATCATAATAAACTAAACTTAATTTTAACATCTCATCAACTTAAAAAAATAATATATACAAATAAAAACAAAACATAAACTAGTATAATTGATGAGGTAAATATAATGTCAAAACCCGTTGTTGCAATAACAAGGCCAAAGGACAGGGCAAAAAAGGCCTGTGAGATTGTAGAAAAATTAGGAGGGAAAGCTGTTTTGGCACCGACTCTTGATTTGAAGCCGGTGAATACACAATCCCTTAAGGATTTGGTTGCAAACAAGGACCAGCTTGATTGGATTGTTTTCACATCCCCAACAACAATCGTTTCCCTAAACAAGTTCTACCCGAATTTCTTAAATGAATTAACCTGCAAAATAGCCGTTATCGGCAACAAGACCGGAAAATTGGTTGAAAAGCAAGGCTTGAGTGTTGATTTGATGCCTGATGATTTCACTGCAGAAGGCCTCATTGAAGAGTTTAAAAAAAATAATGTTACAGATCAAACCATAGGAATTCCGAGAACTGCATCTGCAAGGCCCGTTTTACCCGAAGAGCTTGAAAAACTTGGAAATACTGTGATTTTGGCTGAAGCCTACAAATCATTATTCCCAATGGATGAAAAGGCAGTGAAAGAACTCATCGAAAAAATCAAAAATCATGAAATTGATGCAATAACCTTTACAAGTCCGCTGACAGTTGAAAATTTCTTTACAATAGCTGAAGACAAGCAAAAAATAGCTGAACTTTTAAACGATAACCTGTTAACCGTTTCAATCGGCCCTATTACCGCAAAGGTTTTGGACAAATACGAAGTGAACCACATTTACCCAGATACTTACACAGTTCCAGACATGATGGAATTACTATTCAAAACATTAGAAGAAAGGTGTTAAAATGATTACAATTTGGCCGCAATATTTAAATAAAAATTTAAGTCTTTCTGAAGGGCGTAAAATCTCAAAAAAGGACGCCGTTTCAGACCCAAGCATTAACGACATTGAAAAGGCCTTAAAAAGACTTGGCTTACAATATGAAGTGCAAAAAGAGTTTTCATACCCTGGAAAATGGTATGAAAAATCCGGAAGAGTTTTAGTTGAATGGGGAAGTACCAAATTGGAGCTTATCCGTGAAATCAGCTTGAAAATAAAAGAATTCAGAAAATGATTACTATGGAAATACCACAACTAATGGCCGAACAGTACCGTGAAGCAAGAAAGATAATCGAAGAATCAGAGGATATCAAAGTATATTCCCATATCGACTGTGACGGCATCTGTTCCGGCGCAATATTATCAACCATCCTTGACAGACAAAATAAAAACCATGACATCGAATTTGTTAATTTGGATGTCTTAGATGATATCGACCTTGACCATGAACTTACAATATTTTCAGATCTGGGCTCAGGTCAGCGAATCGACACAAAAGCAAAAGACTCACAAAAAATTATAATCCTGGACCACCACCCCCCGTTAAGGGATTTGGATTATAGGGATGATAAAAATTATACCTATCTGGAAATCAATCCAATACATCACGGAATCGATGGGTCATACTATGTTTGCGGAGGAGGATTATGCTATTTTCTTGCAAAAGAGTTTGGATATACTGATTTAAGTTGGATTGGAGTTCTCTCAGCAATTGGAGACATGCAAAATACCAAATCAGGGCACTTTGAAGGTTTAAATAAAATAATCCAACAGGATGCAATCGATGAAGGCTATCTCAAGCTAGATGAAAATGACATTAACATTTACGGACGAAATACAAGACCACTATTTGTTGCACTTTCTTATTTTAGTGATGTTAAACTCCCGATTACCAATAATACTACTGAAACTATGGCCATCTTAGAAGAACTTGGAATTGATGAAAAACATAACCGGAAAAAACTCAATGAACTGACAATGGAAGAGAAAACAAGATTATACCAGAAGCTTGTTGAAATGATATCAAAAGCCGTTCCCGGAAGATATGTTAAATATATTCCACAACTGATTATTGGCGATGCCTACACATTCCTTAACGAAGATGAAGACAGTTTCCTAAGAGATGGATCCGAATTTTCAACAGCCATGAATGCATGCGGAAGGAACCATGAAGAAAAAGTAGCCATGGAAGTTTTAAAGGGAGATAGAATTGAAGCACTGGATGAACTTGAATCCATCAGCAAAACCCACAGGTACAATCTGGCAACTTCAATATCCCAGATTGCTGAAAGTGATGATACAAACATTATCGAACTGGAAAACCTGCAGTACTTTGACGGTACCGGAATCAAACCGGAAATTGTTGGAACCGTAACCGGAATGATATTGGGATACTGCAATTGGAAAAAGCCAATCATAGGATTTACACAAACTGACGAACATGGCCTTAAGATTTCACTTAGATGCTCCAGATTGCTTTCATATGATGGAATCCATTTTGGAAACATTATGCGTGACATATCCTCAAAAGTTGGAGGAACCGGCGGCGGACATGCAATGGCCTGCGGTGCCTACATACCGATTGAAAAAAAAGATGAATTTATAAATCTGTTTAATCAGAAATTAAACGGAAAGATTTCAAACTAATTTATATATTATAAAATAAAAAAATAAATATTAATTTAATATTTTAGGGGAATGAATTAAATGAAAACTTTCAAAAAGAGAGGGGCGCTTACACATTTTCAAATTTTAAGTGAAATTTCAAAACAGGACCCTCATCTCAAACAAAAAGATTTGGCTAAAAGTTTAGGAATCACCATTCAGGCGGTTTCTGAAAACATAAAAACTTTAATTGAACAGGGTTATATCACCTCCAAAGATGGCAGGTCACCTTATAAAATTACTCAAGCTGGTATTGATAAAGTGAAAAGGGATGCGATAAGCTTGAGAAAATATACTGATTCCGTTTTAGAAACCATGAACCATTATAAAACCATTTGGCCGGCAATTGCAAAAGAAGACTTGAAAAAAGATGATATTGTTGGGCTTTATATGGAAGATGGAGTCTTATTTGCTCATAAGAAAGAGGAAAATGCAACAGGTCTTGTCCTAGAAGATGCTGAAGCAAACACTGACGTGTCTCTAACTAATCTCACAGGCATTATTGATATGAGTGTTGGTGAAGTTACTGTCATCAATGTTCCAACCATCAAAGACGGCGGTTCAAGGGCCTGTGACCTAGAATTGATTAAAACAATTTTTGAAAACGGAACCAATAGCGGTGCTAAAATAGATAAGGTTGCTGTTGCAGGTACCGTCGCACGTGCCGTTGCAATGAATCTGGACATTCCAATTGATATTGAATTTGCCGCACCCCAAGCAACTGCAAATGCCGCCCGCAAAGGATTAAATGTTATTGCAATTTGTGTTGGAGACATGAGCAAAGCATTCATCCGTGAGCTTGAAAATGAAAAAATTAAATTCAATATTATTGATGGCGGAAAATAACTAATTTTCTCTCATCATTTTCAATAGTCCCGCAGCTATTTCCTCAACGGTCATGTCTTCTGTGGAATTATCCTTAATTATTTTTAGGTATTTATCAAAATCCTCTTCGTTTATAGATTGTTTTACCTTAGTCAAGATTTTTTTGTTTTTAATATTTTCAATTTCAGCTTCACTCGGAATATTCCTTTCAACAATCACTGTTTTATTCCTGCTTTTAATATTTCCAAATGAATATTCGTCTTGGGGACTGACCAATGTGAATGCAAAACCGCTTTTTCCGGCTCTTGCAGTTCTTCCTATACGATGAATGTAATCATCACTGTTCTGCGGAACATCATAGTTAACAATAAAATCCAAATTTGAAATATCCAATCCTCTGGAAGCGACATCCGTTGCAACCAAATAGGCAATATTGCCATTTCTAAACTTGTTCATTACCTTGTCCCTTGTCTTTTGCGCCATATCCCCATGAAGTGCCTCCGAAGAATAATCCATCTTCTTTAAATTTTTAAAAACAAAATCAACACCCCTTTTGGTGTTGCAGAATACCAATGCAGATTTTATATCATAGGCTTCAATCAGCTTGCACAAATCATCAAACTTATGTTTCGGATTGGTTTTAAAAGAGTATTGTGTAATTTTCGGAATATTTTCGCTTTTATTTTTGATTTTAATAAATTTAGGATTATTTTGATAGTTTTTAGCTATTTTTTTAATTTCCTCAGGCATTGTTGCTGAGAAAAGTAAAGTCTGCCTTTTAAAAGTTGCGTTTTTAAGAATAAATTCAATGTCCTCCCGGAAGCCCATATCCAGCATTTCATCAGCTTCATCCAACACAACATACTCCACACCAGTTAAATCCAAATTATCTCTCTCAATATGGTCAATTACACGTCCTGGAGTTCCAACAACTATATGGACACCTTTCTTAAGAACCCTTATCTGTTTTCCAATAGGCTGGCCACCATAAACAGCCAAAACCTTAAGTTTTTTAATGTATTTACCTGTTTTTGCAATCTCATCTGCCACCTGGACGCATAATTCCCTTGTTGGACATAAGACAATTGCCTGTGGTGATTTGTCAGGGATGAAAATATTTTCCAAAATAGGAACTGCAAAAGCAAGGGTTTTTCCGCTCCCGGTCTGTGCCTGAGCAGTGATATCTAATGATTTTAACGCCATGGGAATTGCCATTTTTTGAATTGGCGTTGGCTTTTTAAATCCCATATCCCCAATGGCTTTTAAAATATTGGCTGAAATATTAAAATCCTCAAAATTCATCATATGAATATATTGAAAAACAGATATTTAAATTAATTTAGTTTGGTAGGATTTTTGAGGAAAATCATGCAGATACTCAAAGATTTCATTGAAATTGTTTAAAATGCCGTTCTCTTTTGTTCTTCTTTTAAATATTTTCATTAATCCTTTATTATTAGGACTTGGAATTGAATAAGAATTACCGAATTGCCTGATGTATCGGTCTTTAAGGCCAGGAAAATGTTCATCAAGTTTTGAATAAAAATACTCGCGATTGCCTTTCCTTAAAGTTAACCCCATTTCATGGCAGAATATTCCCTTCACATTGCTTTCGATACAATAATCTAAAATAGAGTTAACATTATCCTCAGTATCATTAATATATGGCAATATTGGACATAGCCACACCACTGTGGGAATGCCCGCCTCATCTAAAGTTTTAAGTACTTCAACACGTCTTTCTGTTGTACAGACATTCGGTTCCAAAATACGGCACAACTCCTCATCAGCAGTTGTTAAAGTCATTTGCACAACAGCTTTTGACCTTTCATTAATCTTTTTGAGCAGGTCCAAATCCCTTAAAATCAAATCAGACTTTGTAATGCATGTAAAACCAAATCCGTAATCATAAACCAATTCCAAAGATTTTCTAACATATTTTAAATTTTTTTCAAGTGGGATATACGGATCGGTCATTGACCCTGTCCCGATCATAGCCTTTGGCCTTTTTTTAAGTTCTTTTTTAAGCAAATCCAAGGAATTTTCCTTTACTTCAATATCCTCAAATTTATGTTCCATCCCATAGATTTTACTTCTAGAATCACAATAAATGCATCCGTGAGAACAGCCCCTATAAAGATTCATTCCATTCTTTTGAGACAGAATGCTTTTTGATTTTACATAATGCATAAAATTACTTTATCCAAATTAATATATAAAAAAACACCAAGAGCAAATGAAAAGTATTACATTGCTTGAAAAATAAAAGTAAAAATATGCAACAAAAAAACATTACTGAATTTGAAAAGGAATATGACATTAAAGAACACCCTTCAATAAAAGGCATTCAAATTATTGAAGGGAAAAACAATTTCCCCATTAGTTGGCTCAACCAACAAGGATATTGTGAATACCAGATATATATCGAGTACATGAAAGGTATAGAAACAGTCCCCACACCCGAAATGACCCATGGAAGCGCCATACACAACCAACTTGAAACCATTTTTAAACAGGATGCAACACCGGCAACATTCGAAGAAGCCGTAGAGGCATCAAAAGAAACCGCATCCATGTCAAGAGAATGCTTTGTAGTTGCTCCAGAATATGGAATCCGAGGATACATTGATGAGATATGGATGAAACCAACGGAAATTGTAATAATAGATGATAAACCGGGCCGCACACCATACCAATCCACAATGAACCAGGTAAGAGCATATTGTCTTGCATATAAAAATATGACTGATGAAACCAGAACAATCAAAGCTGCTTTAAGAGAACGTGGGACAGACAATCTCTTTTGGATTGAAGTATTCACTCCCGAAATAGAAAAAGAAATCAAATTCACAATTGAAAGGATGCATGGCCTTTTAGATGGAAAAAAACCATTCATACCCACTAAAAATCCAAACAAATGCAGGTCCTGCAGATACAAACGTTATTGCGAACATTACAAAAAATAGTTAAACAACCCTATTCAAACCCAGGTATATTTTATTTCTCTTATAGACATCATCCAATATCCCATTCCATTCTTCAGGCGTAATGCGCCCTTTGTTTGGAATTAGATTATCAAGTGATGATTCATTCAAGTTTAAAATATCCGCTAAAATAAATGACAATGTCTTACCCGTTAAAGATAAATCATAAGGGTCATAGCCAGTTACAGCCAAAACCCACAGATTTTCACGGGTTGCTATTTTATATTCTTTCTTAAGAGCCTCAAACCAACTAGCTATTTTATTGTCCCCTTTACCAATGCCTGAACCTATTGAAATATAATAATCCTCATCTGAAAACTCAATTGATTCGATGGCATTAGTGATTTTGGATTTAAGTTCAGGAGAATCCAGGCTTAATTCAAATTCCGCATTGGCAACAAAATCAGATACATAATTTTCAAGCTCTTTTTTGTTTTTAAAGTAACCGATAGGTTCTAATCTATCCGAATCGACATCGCACAAATCATAAATCAAATCCTCATCAACATCACAGATTTCATAACCTTCAAGTTTATGAGACTTGTACTCTTTAAAATCAATGCAATAGTTTTCCAAGTCCTCTTTGTTTAAATACCATAAAACCTGAACTTTTTTAATCATAGTATCCAAAAAATAAGATAGTGGAGCTTATCTAAGCTCGTCAACAACAATTGTTTTAGTAAAATATGCCAACATCCTATCCTGACCTAAAATTCTACCAAAAGCCCAATCAAATATTATTGGAACCCAGAAAATTTTACTTAAATTACGCACAACTGCCTGTGCAAAAGTTATATAAGCACCATTTCTTGATCTGACCTGCAAATACATCAACGCTTTACCAACAGTAGCGCCATGCACTCTTTCACAATAAACAAAGTAAACCATAATCAATATTGGAATTACAATAGGGAAATATTGATAAACACCATAAACATTAACGGGATTGAATACCAAATAACATAAATATGATACAATCCACATGAAAGCAGATACAACAAAGAAATCAAGAACATATGCGATAACTCTTCTTGTAAATACACTTACCATTTTACCACCTCAACATACTCTTGGAACTGGATCTGCAATTGGGGCTTCCAAAATTCTTTCACCACCAATTGGAGTGTTGACAATTACATAATCTCCTTCAACAACTTCACCAATTATTGCTGCATTTTCACCATATTTTTCACTTTTAATTGCTTCAAGGATTTCTTCAGCCTTATCGGCCTTAACACCCATAACAACCTTTCCCTCATTAGCTACTTCAAATGGATCAATGCCTAACATTTCAGAAACAGCATGAACCTCTTCCTTAATTGGAATCGCTTCCTGTTCAAGTACAACACCAACACCCGCTTTAGATGCCATTTCATTAATTGCATTTGCAAAACCTCCGCGGGTAGGGTCCTTCATTGCTGTTACTCCACCGATTTCCAAAGCTCTATTAATAATATTCCACATAGGAGCGACATCAGATTTCAAATCAGTCTCGAAACCGAAACCTTCCCTGAAAGACATTAAACTCATTCCATGATCCCCCAAACTGCCGGTGACGATAATTTTATCACCCACTTCAAGACCGGAATCACGAACGACTTCACCCTTTTTAGCTATTCCAATACCGGTAGTTACCATTACAATTCCAACAAGCTTGTCTTGAGGCATTACTTTGGTATCTCCAGTAATCACTGCAACGTCAACTTCTTCACATGTTGAATTCAAGGATTTTATTATTTTATCCAAATCTTCAATAGGAAAGCCTTCCTGCATGATGATTGCATTGGAAATAGCCAGCGGACGTGCACCCATTACAGAAACATCATTTATGGTTCCTGCAGCGGAAATTCTACCAATATCTCCACCTGGGAAGAATAATGGATCAATAGTATGACCATCAGTTGTAAAAACTATTTCATAGTCCCCTAATGGAATAGATGCACCATCATCCAAGGCATCTAAACTAATACCACCATTTACGCTCTTCTTTGTGATATTATCTAAAACAGTACTGGCAATTAAATTAGCCATTACCTCTCCACCGGCACCATGATTCATATTAACTTTATCATCTGACATATTATCTCCTATAAAATAAACTATCAATGAGATAATATATATCAGAACAAGTATATAATTTTAGTTAAAAAAATTTGAAAAAAAAGAGAATTTAAAGAAGTATCTTTAAATTAAAATTCCGTTAATAACACCATCCTGACCAGGTCTGGATGTTACTTTTGCATTACCTTCAGGGGTTTCTACAATAGCACCTTTGGTAATGATGTTCCTTCTTACGTAGTTAGGGTTTGCAGTGTTTTCAACAACGTTTAAGATGTCGACCACTTGAGTTTTACCGTTAGCATCGGTTACGTTGATCTTGTTACCGGTAGCTAATCTGAGTTTTTCGTTTCCACCACGGGTTCTAATTTTTCTTAATTTTTTTTCATCTAATCTAGTTTCTGCTGCGTCCCTTCCTAATTCAGCTTTTCTTTTTCCACGGTGTGCAACATTTCTTGCACCGGAAGGACTCCTTGTTGATTTTCCTTGAGAAATTGCCATTATTTCACCTAA
>NZ_JAZRHE010000010.1:0-36751 GCF_045644645.1 Methanobrevibacter sp. | reverse complement strand
AAAGATTACATCAAACCTGGTGTAGAAGTAGATGACAGCATTTTCAACTTAATGGAAATGGTTATCAGAGCTTACGATCCATGTTTATCTTGTGCTACCCACACAATGGATAGCCAAATGAGATTAGCTGAAGTAGATATTGTAGACAGTGAAGGAAACCTCATTAAAAAATTCTAAATTTAAGGGGGTTTTTATAAAATGATTGTATTTAATGAAGATGGCTGTATAAAATGTGGTGCTTGTGAAGGTACTTGCCCTACATCAGCTATTGAGGTAACACCTAATGCTATTATTCACTGTGACACTTGTGGTGAAGAACCAAAATGTGCTGATGCTTGCCCTAACGGAGCATTAAAAGTAGAACAATACGAAATTGCTGAAGGCATCGAACAAGCAAGATTAGTATTCAACTCTATCTTATGTGACTCCTGCGGCAAATGTGAAGAAGTCTGCCCACAAGAAACTATTAAAGTCACTGGTGAAAAATTAAAAGAAGTTGAAGGTTTCTGCGTAATGTGTCAAAAATGTGTTGACATTTGCCCAGTAGATGTAATTGGAGTTCCTGGTGTAAAAGAACCTGTCGAATATGAGTTAGATCTCAAAGGCAAAGGTCCTGTTTACATCAAGGATTGTGTCGGATGTGGAACTTGTGTAGAACCTTGTCCTGTAAACGCAATTACCCTTGAAGAAGTTGGAAGTCCTGTTACTGTAAGTGATGATTGTATCAGATGCGGTTTATGTTCACAAACCTGTCCTTGGAATGCAATCTTCATTGCTGAAAAAGTACCTGTTAAACGTACTAAAGAAATCAAATCTTTCACTTTCGACTCCGCTAAATGTATCGGTTGTAACACCTGTGTAGAAGCATGTCCTGGAGACTTCATTGCTGCAAACAGCGCAAGCTTAACTGTAGCAATCCCTAGCGTATGTGCTGCATGTGGTTTATGTGTAAAACTTTGTCCTGTTGACGCATTAGAAATTGATGTGGAATGGGGTGAAGGTGCACCTGTAGATGCAGAAGGTATTGGAAGAGATGTAGAAAAATGTGATTTCATCGGTGCATGTGCCAACAAATGTCCTACTGAAGCAATTCGTGTAGTTACCAAAACCGGTATGTCCTGTCCTGCTTTAGTAGAAACTGATGACGAACCATCTTTCACAAGTTGTATTAGATGTGGAGCTTGTGCTTCCATGTGTTCTAACGATGCATTGAAAGTAGAACAATACGAAGTAACCATTGATGGCGAACCTGTTGTAAGAGACAGAATTGCATTCAACCCATCTAAATGTGACCAATGTGGTGACTGTATCGAAGCATGTCCATATGACATGATCCACAAAACAGAAAATCCTAAATTACCAATTGCAGGATTCTGTACCTTATGTGGTCAATGTATTGAGGCATGTCCTGAAGACGCATTATGTTATAAATAGGTGTGAACACACCTTTTTATTTTTCTTTTTTTAAAATTAGTTATAATTTATCCATTACTGTTTTTCCGTTGACTATTGTCATTACCGGCATTCCAATATATCTTTTCCCATCAAATGGGGAGTATTGTGCTTTAGTTTCAAATTCATCTATATTGAATGTGCCTTCCCTTTTCAAATCAATGACAGTAAAGTCTGAATCCTTTCCGATGGCTATTTCTCCTTTGTTTTCCAAACCATAAACCTTTGCAGCATTTTGAGAGAATATTTTCGGAATCAAATCAAAATCAATATTTCCTTTGTTTACTTCAGTTAGGATAAGTGGAACAACAGTTTCCAGATTCGGTATTCCTGGTGATGAGTCCCATACTCCTTTCTGCTTGTCTTCTATAGTATGAGGGGCATGGTCTGTTCCGATTATGGAGGTTTCGTCCAAATCGCTGATTCTCACACTTTCCTGCTTTTCCCTTAGCGGAGGATTTGTTTTCATGAATGTTCCATATGTATCGTATGCGGAATTGTCCAGCAAGAGGTGGTGTGGTGTAAATTCCCAGCTTACCTGCTGTGTTCTGCTTGCATCCTTTGCAAGTTCCAATGATTTCCTTGAGCTTAAATGACAGACGTGCAAAGATAAGTTGTTTTTTCCTGCAAGCTCTATTGCCTGCTTTACTGATTCATCCTCGGAAGCAGCTGGTCTTGCATAGCTGTAGTCGATAGTTTCATTTTCATCCTTTTGCTTCAATTTGGAGGTTTCACTTTCAACTATTGATTTTTTCTCGCAATGGGTTGCAACAAGACCGTTGTAGTCAGTTTTCTCCTTCAATAAAGACAAATCATGGAATATGCTCTCCAAATCTTCATCGCTTTCGAGATCCATGAATATCTTAAAGGCAATAGGCTTCAGCTCAACCATTTTTTCCATTTCGTCAAGGATGTTGGTTCCTGCAAAAAGCTCGAAGTTCACGACGGATTTGGATTCGGCTATTTTCATCTTTTCCTTAAGTGCCTTGTATGTGTCGGTTTTTGGAAGGGTGTTCGGCATATCGAATACTGTTGTGAACCCTCCGTTTGCAGCGCTCAGGCTTCCTGTTCTGAAATCCTCTTTTTGGGTTAATCCAGGATCTCTGAAGTGTATGTGGGGGTCGATGAAACCTGGAAGTATGTAATTGTTTTTGACATCTATTGTTTCATCAGCATTAATTGGTGTTTTTGAGATGTCTGCAATCTTTCCGTCATCCACTCCGATGTAATGTTCTCCAATTTTATCTACCAGTCTGCAGTTTTTTATAACCAAATCCATATTTTGACTCCCAATGCTTTTCTGTAATTAAATATATGTATGATTAAACATAAGTTTTTTTTAATTTAAAAATTATATTTTATTTCATGGCCAATGTTTCTGATATTCTTAAGAGAGATATGAATTTATTTTTGAATGATTTGGATAGTGAATGTAAAATTTCTAATACTTCATCTGACATTAATTTAGTTGCAGATTTTACTGAATATAATCCTTTACATAATGGCCATTTTCATTGCATGAAAACTGCAAAACATCATTTTCCTAACTCGTTATTTGTAGCTATTGTACCAGGATTATTTGAGAGAAGTGGTAGGGGCATTCCATATATATTGCCAAGACAACTTAGGGCAGAAATTGCAATTTCTGTTGGTGCAGACATTGTTGTTGAAGGTCCTCCAATGGGAATAATGGGGTCTGGCCAATATTCATTATGCCTCTGCAAGATGTTTCAGGCGCTTAATACTTCATATATTCCGAGGGGCTACAAGAAAGTTGATGGAATTGATGAAATTTTAAAAAGAATCAATTTAGGTCATCACGTAGCGCCTAAACCATATAGGATTGTTGATAAGACAACCGGTGAAACTCTTCTAAAAGGCAAACTTGAAGAGGATAACTATGTCATTACCTCTTTTTCCAATTCATTATCAAAGATAGGCTTTGATTTTAAGGACAAATTCTTATTTGTTGAAAGAATAGGTGGTGTAAGCGGTACTTTAATAAGGCAAAGCATTTTGGAAGATAACTTCAGTGAAGTTTTAGATATGATGCCTCCAAAAACAGTTGAAGTACTAAAGCAGGCCATTAAGGATGATGATATCATTTATGGAATTCGGGATGTTGAATCAATTCTGGCCACTGCAAATAAATTCACTTTTAATCAATTATCTGCTTTAAATTTATTCAATGACAAATTAGCTCAAAACATTGTGGATAATCGACCTTTTGATAATTTGGATGATTTAAAGGAATCGATATTATATGGATTTTCAACACATTTTAAGGAACGAATTATCAGCATTTTGGAAAATCCAATTAAAAAAAATAGTATTTCCGGATATATTGACAGATATCCATCAAATATCCGGGTTTTAGGATATAAAAATGAAGAGTGTTTGGAAAGATTTAAGCAAAAAATAAATAATGAAAATATTTCACTATTTACAGCTTAATATTGTTAATAACATTTTGAGGATTTCTAAGTCCAAATACAGCATCCATAAATGTAGGATAAGTGTTGTGTAATATGAATAAGTAAATTAAGTAATATACAACAATTAAAATAACAATAACTAGAACTACTGTTAATAAGATATCAACAATTCCCATCGGCTCTTTTTCTTCCTGATAATTTAAATTATGGATGGATTTTTCATTTTTAATGTTTCTTGGTTCAATTCCTTGTTCTCTTAAGATTTCAGCCCTAATTCTTGCTTCCATTTCTTCAGGAGTCTCTGCTCTTTTAGGTCTTCTTGGTTCTGGAGCAGGTGCCTCTCTAGGAGTGTATGGTTTTCTTGTTAAAGATCCGTATTGTTCCTCATCTTTCGCGAGTTGTTCATTTAGTGGAATTTCATTTTCGTCAAAGTATAAATCATCTAAATATTTTTCATACTTGTCTTCTAAATCGAGTCTAGCACTGGTTGGCTGAGGTTCGTAAGAATGGTCGGGATATATGAATCCATCTCCTTCTGCAGCGACTTGACTTGCAATCTCTTCTTTAGGGTATTCTGTAGCTACTTGAACAGGTCTTTCTTCACGCAATAAAGAAGAGTCAGGCCCTCCAGAATACTCAATGCTGTCCCTAATATTATATGGGGAATCGTCAATTGCCCCATGATATTCTTGAACAATAGGTTCTTTAGGGGCGGCTGGAGCTTCTTCTGGTGGAGCATATATGTTGTATGCAGATTCTTGTACAGGTTCCTCTTGAGTTTGGTTTTCTGTTTCAATGCCTATAATTTGTTGTAAGCAATCTTTACAATAGATTTTACCAGCAATTTCTAAACCACATTCTTTACAAATTTGTTTTCCACAGATTGCACAAACGTCTGTGCTTTCTCTTTCCGGATGATAATGACATGCCATAATATAACACTCTCATAAAAATTAATTATATTAATTTATTATATTTTTTTTATTTATATAAAACTTTGCTATTTTTAATAGTTTTTTTTCAAAGTTATTTCAAGATATTGATTATATTAAAAATTAGCTATTTTTTTGTTTTTTTAATTATTTTTTCAGCGACAATTTCAGAAGCTATTAGGTCATCTGCAGTTGCAAGGAAACTCCCAAGATTTTTAGAGGCGATCTCATAATTAATTCTATTGTCATTTAACTCAGATTCAAGGTAATTTTCGTTATCCACTTCCAATGAATCAAAAATAAGTTTTGCATCATTTTTGTTTTTATAATTAAATACAATATTTCCGTTTATTTTCATAAAAATCACTAGTTGTTGCTACCATTATATTTATGTTATGACTAATAATATATTTGTTATTATATTCTGAAAATAGGGTAACATTTATTAATAACTAAAGTAATATATTTAAGTATTCTATTATATTACGACATATAATTTTTATATAGCTATCTTAGAAAAATTATTAATTCATAGCTATTTTTTAATTAAACATGTTTAACATGTTAATTTTATTTCGGAGGAATAATTATGGTTCGTGCTTATACAAGAAGAGATTATATTAGAAAAACCCCAAATTCAAGAATCGTACAATACGATATGGGAAACTTAAGAGAGGAATTCCCAGTTTCTATTAGTTTAGCTGTTAAAAAGCCTACTCAAATAAGACACAACTCTTTAGAAGCTGCAAGGATTGCTTCTAACAGATTAATGCAAAGAGCTGCTGGTAGAATGGGTTACCACTTAAAATTAAGAGTTTACCCTCACCAAATTGTAAGGGAAAATCCAATGGCAACTGGCGCAGGTGCAGATAGGGTTCAAAGCGGTATGAGAAATGCATTCGGTAAACCTATCAGTGTTGAAGCTATTGTTAAAAAAGATCAAAGAATTATCACTATTGATTGTAATGCAAAAAACTTTGAGGAAGCTAAAGTTGCGTTAAAAAGAGCAGGTATGAAAATACCAGTTCCATGTAAAATAGTTGTGGACAAAGGTGCAGAGTTAATTAAATAATCATATATAATTAACTTTTTTCTACTTTTTTTTATTATCACTTTTTTTATATCATTTTATAATTAAATATTTAAACATTAAAATTTAAAGTTAATATTATATAATTGGCTATGTTTTTTTTTTATCTAAACTATCGTCAATATATTAATATTTTCAAACCAAGAGGTTATTTTTCATGTATGTTGTAAAATTTGAGGATTTAAATAAATCTGACATCGGGATTGCAGGTGGAAAAGGTGCTAATTTGGGTGAATTGACCCAAGCAGGCATTCCAGTACCGCCAGGTTTTGTAGTAACTGCAGAAACTTATGAAAAGTTCATGGAAGACTCTGGAATTAATAGTCAAGTAATGGATATTCTTGATAAAATTGATATTAATGATACTAAAGCACTTCAAGCTGCTTCTGAAGAGATTAAATCTTTAATCATTGCCACCCCTGTTCCAGAAGATATGACTACTTTAATTACTGAAGCTTATAATCAACTTTGTCAAAGGGTTGGTGAAGATGATACGGATGTGGCTATTCGTTCTTCAGCTACTGCAGAAGATTTGCCTGAAGCTTCTTTTGCAGGTCAACAAGATACTTTTTTACATGTTTCTGGAAATGATGAGGTAATGGAGTATATTAGGAAATGTTGGGCTTCCTTATTTGAGGCAAGAGCAATTTTCTACAGAGAAGAAAACAATTTCGAACATTCTAAAGTATTCATTGCTGTTGTAGTTCAAAAGATGGCTAATGCTGATAAAGCAGGTGTAATGTTTACAGTAAACCCATCCACTGGTGAAGAAATTGCTTTAATCGAAGGGTCATGGGGACTTGGTGAAGCTGTAGTGTCTGGAGATGTAACACCTGATAATTATCAAGTTGACAAAAGGAATAATGAAATCATCAATGTGACCATTAGCGACAAAAAAGTAATGTACACTAATGATGAAAACGGTACCAGTATCAAAGTCGATGTTGATGAAGATAAAAGAAAAGAAAGAGTTTTATCTGATGAAGAGCTCATCGAATTAACTGAAATGGGTAAAACTGTTCAGGCTCATTATGGTGAACCGATGGATACTGAATGGGCTTTTGAAAACGGTAACTTATTCTTATTACAAGCAAGGCCAATCACCACTTTAGGTGATGCAGATGTTGAAGCTGATGATGATGTTGCATCTGATTTAGGTGAAGTTCTTGTTAGGGGTCTTGGTGCAAGTCCAGGAATGGCTTCCGGCAGTGTTAAAATAGTTTTAGATATTGATGAATTGGATAAAATTGAAGATGGTGACATCATGGTTACAACAATGACCACTCCAGATATGGTTCCTGCTATGAGAAGGGCTAGTGGTATTGTCACTGATGAAGGTGGAGTAACTTGCCATGCATCAATCATCTCTCGTGAACTTGGAATTCCTTGTGTTGTAGGTACTGGTGACGCTACAACCACATTGGAAGAAAATTCGGGAGTTACATTAGACGGTAAAAAAGGATTGGTATTTGAAGGTATTTCTGAGGCCAAAGCTGAAGAAGCACCAGTTGCAGCAGCTGTTGGAGCAGCCCCAATCTTAACCGTAACTGAAGTTAAAGCGAATGTAAGTATGCCTGAAGCCGCAGAAAGGGCTGCCGCTACAGGTGCTGATGGTGTTGGACTTTTAAGAACTGAACATTTAATGTTGACAGCAGGTATTCACCCTGGCAAATTCATTTCTGACGGCAGGGAAGACGAATTGATCGATACCATTGCAGACAATGTTCAAATTGTAGCAGATGCATTCTATCCAAAACCAGTATGGTACAGAACTTTGGATGCACCTACTGACGAATTCATCACCTTGGAAGGTGGGGAAAACGAACCTAGGGAACACAACCCAATGCTTGGTTGGAGAGGAATCAGAAGGGAACTTGACCAACCTGAAATCCTTAAATGCGAATTTAAAGCAATTAAAAAATTGCATGAAAAAGGATACACAAACATTGGCATCATGATTCCATTATCACAAAGTCCTGCTGAATTGGTTCAAGCTAAGGCATTATGTTCCGAAATAGGTTTGGAACCTCACAAGGATGTTGACTTTGGAATGATGGTTGAAATTCCAGCCGCAGCAATCATGATTGATGACTACATCGACATTGGAATAGACTTTGTAAGTTTGGGAACCAATGACTTAACTCAATATACTCTTGCTGTTGACAGAAACAATGAGTTTGTAGCAAAACACTATACTGAAGAACACCCTGCAGTAATGAAGTTAATTGAAAGAACAATTAAAAAATGTGTTGCAGCAGGCGTTAAATGCAGTATTTGTGGTCAAGCAGGCAGTGTACCGCACATTGTTGAAAAACTTGTTGGATTTGGAATCACAAGTGTATCATCAAATGCTGATGCTGTAGAAGAAGTTAGAAAAACTGTTGCTCGTGCTGAGCAAAAAATTATTCTCGACGCTGCCCGTAAACGTTTAGAATAATTTTATTCTTTCTTTTTTTTATTTTTTTTTAATTAATAATTTGAAAAATTAGGTTGTTTTATGAAAGATGAACCAATGGACAAAGAGGATATTTTAAAAGAGTTATCCGAACTTCATAAACTAGATTATGATTATGCTGATGGGAGAATTTTAGGTTCAATGTGTACACAGGCACATCCATTTGCAAAGGAAGTTTACTGTAAATTTTTGGATTCTAATCTTGGAGACCCGGGATTATTTAAAGGAACTAAATATCTTGAAGATGAGGTTGTGAAGTCTATTGGTAATTTATTGTCTCTTGATGAGGCTTATGGTAATATTGTGACTGGAGGGACTGAAGCGAATATAATGGCG
Source organism: Methanobrevibacter sp. (assembly GCF_045644645.1). GTDB lineage: Archaea > Methanobacteriota > Methanobacteria > Methanobacteriales > Methanobacteriaceae > Methanocatella. The sequence goes on along the minus strand of NZ_JAZRHE010000010.1, from coordinate 28,051 downwards.
GTTCGCGCAGCTAGGAATCATGCTAGAAAATACAAGGGCATTGTTGATGGGGAAATAATTATTCCGAGTTCAGCTCATTTTTCATTTAAAAAAGCGGCAGACATGTTAAATTTAAAAATTGTTGAAGCAAATTTGGATGAAAATTATAAAATGGATGTTGAATCAGTTAAAGAATTAATTTCTGATAAGACTGTTGCTATTGTGGCTATTGCGGGTACAACTGAATTGGGTTTGATTGATCCTATTGAAGAGATTTCCAAAATAGCTCTTGAAAATAATATCTATTTCCATGTCGATGCAGCATTCGGTGGTTTTTCAATTCCATTTTTAAAGGAAGCGGGTTATGATTTGCCTGTTTTTGATTTTTCACTTGAAGGGGTCTGTTCTATTACTGTGGATCCTCATAAGATGGGTTTGGCACCAATTCCTGCTGGAGGAATTATTTTTAGAAAAGAGGAATATTTGCAGGTCATGGCTGTTGATTCACCATATTTAACCGTTAAAACTCAATCCACCATTGTGGGAACTCGTTTAGGAGCAGCTTCTGCTGCAACATATGCGATTATCAATTATTTTGGTAAAAAGGGATATTCGCGGATGGCTCAGGAATTGATGGAAAATACTTATTATTTAAAAGATGGTTTGCAGGAGATTGGCTATGAGATTGTTTGTGAGCCTGAATTAAATCTTTTGGCATTCAATCATCCTAATGTTGAAACTCACGAATTTGCTGAAAAATTAGAAAAGTTTGGATGGAAAGTTTCTATTGCTAAATGCCCTACTGAAGCTATTCGTGTGGTGTTGATGAATCACATTAAAAGAAGCCATTTAAAAGAATTGTTAGAAGATTTAAAAGAAATCTACTAACTATTGTTCCTCTATTTTTTCAACATACATTAATGGATAATTGAGCTCTTCAATAAACTCAATTCTTATAGTTGCTTTGACATTATCAACTTTTGTAAAGATTTTAACGTCTAACATATCTCCAGTAAGTGAAGTGTAATCAAATTCGGTCATAGATTCTTCTAATTTATCAAATCTAATTTCAACTTGCACATCTTCAATAGCTGGCTGCAACTTTAAAGATTCCTCCATGCTTGTTTCTAGACTTTTTTTAGAATTTTTATTGACGGGGGTTCCAACAAACTGATGGAATAAAGCCCCCATACTTATAGCACCTTCAAATATGGCTCTTTCTCTTTTGGTTATATTTGAAAAGTATGTTTTATCAACATCCATTATAATCCTCCATTTAGCCAGATGATTTTATTATATATTAATTCCGAAGGTATAGGGTTTATACAACAATATAATAGAATTGCTGATATTATTAAAACAATCGCTAAAATGTAAATTCTGTTATTTTTAGGATAGAAGAATGAGAATACAAGTCCAATCACTAAAAACATTGCAGTTATTATTATAGCATTTGATTCTTGAGGATTATTCTTGATAATTGTAGTATTTATCGGATTTTGAGCAGTCAATTCTCCTTCAATGATTAGTCTGTTTTCAGTAGAACCTATTGGATCACATGTAATTAGATACAATGTATTTCCATTTTCTTTTGCATTAAGTTCATAGGTTGCAGGAACGATTGTGGAGTTCACTACTTTGTAATTCAATTCCCCAATTCCCGGCCATTCTAATAATATTGTATCTCCCGCTTTAAGCTCATTAAGTCTTAAAAACGGTGAACCTTGGAGTGTTCTATGTCCAAATAATAAAGTATCTCCTTGTGTAGGCTTATATGAACTGGAATCATGCATTACTCCTTGGGAAAGAGACACATTATTTATTTTCTCGTCAACGCCGATTGAGGGGATATAAACTGTTGGGGAGTCAACATTTCTTTCAACACTTATTTTGGATGAAAAATAATTAACTTCTCCCATTGCATATAATCCGATTATTATAATACATATGATTACTATTATTGTTGTAATACTTGGTTTTTCCATAATATCCCTTTTGTTAAATCTAATATATTAGTTTTCTTAATTTTGATATGTGGAATTAATCTCATTAATCATCCAATTAGGGGCATTAGCCGTTGGAATTGTTAATACAATGTTTTCCATATTATTTATCATAAATGAGACTTTGTCCTGAGGTGTTTCTATTAGAAGCATATACTGTGCGTCTAAATCGCCTAAATTAATCTGCCTTTCATAATCGGATAATTTTATCCCATAATTTCTAAGCATTTTAAATGTTTGCTGTTCATCATATCCGTTCATTATGCTTCCTTTTATCATTTCCAGTACATTTGAAGAGAATTTTTTAGTGTTTTCATGGGGGTTAGTGTTATTTCCATCAACAATCGTATTTGATTTTGAATATTCAGAGTCAACCTCTCCATTTTCTTCATATCTCATTATAGCCAATACGGTGCATCCACTAATGTCGGGGCTAGTATTATTTGAATTTAAACCTTCATTTGTATTATTTAAATCAGAATAGACATCTACCACGCTTCCAACATTTATTAAACCTGCACCTGCCTGCAGTCTTGAAATTAAAACGGGAACAGATACAGTATTTGGTTTTTGAAAATGGATTTTTGATAGTGTCCCTGCATCATTTTCATTGACAGTTTTAATGGCTTCGTTTTCAGACATTATGATGTTCTTACTTTCATTTGAATAAACGACCATTGTCCTATTGTATTTGTCTAAACTTGATCTTATTGACTTTTGATGATAGGATTTCCAATCTTTTGTGGCGGGACTTAAAATATTTACTCTCTCCACTCCCTCAATTGTTTTCCCGTTTTCAATTTCATTTTCTAAAGTCATTGCATTGGGGGATGTTGTCAATGCTCCGCTGTACAATTCGTGAAGCTCATTTAATTTTGTTGTTTTTTCAAGAGATAACTCTTTTTGATAAGGTTCGTATATTATAAAATAGTAAGAAGAAATTATTAATGTAGTTAGAATTATAAGAGTTATAATAACTCCGATTTTCTTCTTTTTTTCATTTTCACTCACATCTGTTGTGCTGGGGGTTAAGTAGACTCCCAATTTGTGATTCAATTTTTTTAATGATGATAGTTCTTCCTTTTTTGGTTTTGGTTTTGGCAATGTTTCTTTTTGCTTGTTTATTTCTTCAAAACCTTTAGGGAACAAATGATTCCTTGGTTTTTTATTCATGTTAACTACTCCTTTTTAATAAATTTAGATGGTTAATTTAATTAATAGGAGTAATGCAATCTCATTTTTTAATTAAATTGCTGAGAAGGTAGTATAAACAGAATATCAACAATATTAATGCGGGAATGTTGATATTAAATAAAACAGTTGGTATTGGAAGAATGATTAGTATGATAAGTATACAAGATATTGCAATTATTGGTATATTTGAGAATTTGGGATATTTGACATTGCTAATCATAAGTAATGAAACTATAATGCTTAATAATAGTGCAATATATGTGTTGTACAATCCACTTAAGTAATATGTTGCAATTATTAAAGATATTCCTGGAATTGGAAATCCAATAAATCCGCTTATGTTTACATGGTCTGCAATTACATTATATCTTGTTAATCTCAAAACTCCGCAAACAACAATTAATAAGCTGACAAGTATTACTATTGACTGTAATAGTGTTGATGTGGTGTTAATTGATGTATAAATGAATACTGCGGGAGCTGCACCAAAGGATATTGCATCAGATAGGGAATCAATGTTTTTTCCAAAACCTAAGCTATCCTGCCTATTTGTTTTTCGAGCTACCCAACCATCTATGGAGTCAAACATGATTGCAATAATCATTAAAATAGCCGCTAGTTCAAAATTTTGATTTATTGAACATATTATTGATAAAAAACCAGAACTCATATTCAATAATGATACGAAGTCTGATATGGCTAGAAAATTTTGAATGTTTATTTTTTCAATTTCCATGTTTTAACTCCAGTAATACTTTATCGGTTATTTCTTATTAATTTTATCTTATAATTGGCTTTATTATTATTTATATTTATTTTTAATTATTTATAAGTGTTATTTTTTCGTAATAAAAAAGATTTACTTATTATTTTAGAATTTAGTTTAAACTTGAATTATTTTCTTAGTTTTAATATTGATTTTATTCACAAATCTTTTAAAAAGTTATATTTATTTATTTATTTTCAATATTGGGGATAAACGATAAAATATATATAATAATAGTTTTTAAAGATATTAATTGTTAGACTTTATTAAATAGCTAAAAGAATTAAAGTTAAATCAATTATTTTTAATTTTTGAGACTATTTGTGGAGTTAAATGATATTGGATTAATATAATGCGAGTAGTTAAATGATTGAAGATAATATACGTGTTCTTAGGCAAGCTGCAATGGTTACATCAGATAAAAATTATAAAATAGAAAAGAGCTGGTGTGTTATTGCAGGAAATGCGGAATTAATTGATGATATGGCTTATAAAGCTATCGCATCAAATCACAATGTTAAAATATTGTTTAGGGAGCATGTTATATTAAATGAAGGAAAATTAGATAAAAAATTTGATTTTATCATGCTTTATGGTAATTCGATTATAATCAACGATTTCAAAAGGGAAACTAGTCAACGTGGTGGTGCATTCATTAGAATTCCACGCAGTTACTTGGGTGAGGAGCCTAATTTAATGGCTTTTATTGCTCCTGATGATGTAATTAGAAATGTTGTTTCCATAATTGAAAAATCTAAAATTCCATTTGCAATCTTGCAAGAATCTCAAACTACTAGTTTTATAAATATCGATATAAGTAATGAAGTGAGATTACCAAACTTCATCAAATCTGCTTTGAAGCCTTTTTATAATGCCAATGAAGTCGTTTTATCAGCGATTTTACTTTCTGTTGATAAGAATGTGCATGTTGGGAAGGTTCAAAGTGTTGCTACATCAAATAAAGTTTTCGTTATAGATTTTAAAGATATTGTAACGGAGGATTAATCATGAATATTTTTGGAAAAGATGAGGAAGAACCAGAAGTTACTAATACTAAAGTTATTAGCAATAGTTTAGGAATTGACTTAGGAACTTTAAACACTGTTATTGCAAAACCTTCAGGAGATAAATTTGACTTATATCAAATACCATCTGTTGTGGCTGTTAAAAAAGATGACCCATCTGAAGTTTTAGCTGTTGGTGAAGAAGCTAAAAGAATGCTTGGAAGAACTCCAGAGGACATTCTTGCAGTAAGACCTTTGAAAAAAGGTGTTATTGAAAATGTTGTTCAAGCACAAGCATTACTTATTAAAGCAATGCAAATCGGTATTAATGAGGGAGAAAGTGTTGGAAGGATTGTTATTGGAATTCCTGGCGATGCATCCGAAGTAGAAAAGAATGCTGCTGAAGAAATAGGAAGAAAAGCTGGCGCTCAAAATATTTTAGTTATCAGTGAAGGATTAGCAGCAGCTATTGGTGCTGGATTACCTATTGCTGAGCCAAACGGAACTATGGTTATTGATATTGGTGCCGGATCCACTGATGTTGTAATTATATCTCTTGGTGGCATTAATGACATTGAAACTGTTAGATGTGGTGGAGATGATATCGATAATAAAATAGTGGAACTTGTCGCTGAGAAATATGATGTAGCTATTGGTATTCATGATGCAGAATCCGCAAAGATTGAAGTGGGTATGGTTCATTGTAGTGAACAACTTGAAAACTTAAGTGTTGAAGTTATTGGTAAATCTTTAGAAACTAACAGGCCTAAGAAAGTTGTCATTGACTCAATGTTAGTTGCTGATGCTGTAGAACCATTTATGCAACAAATTATTGGTGGATTAAATGTAATTTTAGAAAGATTGTCCCCTGAGTTAATGATGGGTGTCTACAATAATGCTGTTGCTGTTGGTGGAACTTCTAGACTCCGCGGAATAAAAGAAAGAATCTTTGATGAAATCTCTATTCCTATTGAAATTTCCGAAGATCCAATGACTGTTGTAGCAAAAGGTACTGCTATTGTTGCTGCAGAACCACTTGCTTTAGAACCTGAAGTCCGTCTTAGGGCAATGAAATAAATTTTATAATTTATTTCTTTTTTTTTACTTTTTTTGTTAACTGATTTTTATGGATATTTTAGGTATTGATGAAGCTGGAAGGGGTTCTGTTTTAGGACCTTTGGTAATTGCAGGAGTAATCATTCCCGAAAAAATGAATAAGATTCTTGAAAGAATGGGAGTTAAAGATTCTAAGAGATTAGCCCCTCATAGGCGTACGATATTATCAAGAAAACTAAAAAAGATGTTTGATTATGATATTGTTGTAATTTCCGCTTTAGAAATTGATCAAATGAGGGCTGATGGAATAAACCTTAATGACATTGAAAAAAATGCTATGAGGGATTTAATCATTAAGATGAATCCTGAAAAAGCAATTGTTGATGCTGTTGATGTTAAGGCTGAGAGATTTCAGGACAGTCTTTGCAAATCAACTGATGTTGATGTTGTCGCTGAACATAAGGCGGATGATAAATATATTCAGGTAAGTGCGGCATCCATCATAGCGAAAGCCGAAAGGGATGCTCAAATTGAAGAAATTAATAAGGAATATATTAAAATGGGCGGCATTGGTTCAGGATATCCTTCAGACCCAACAACAAAAGAATTCTTAACTAATTTCACTTATGATGAAATGCCGGATTTTGTTAGAAGGTCATGGGCCACTGTGTCAAAAATGAAATAATTTTTCTATTTTTTAAATAATATTTAAGTATAGGTATTTATAAATTTATTTTTATACATTTTTTCAATATGAGATAAAATAGAGGATGAATATGATTATTGAGTATATTACTTCATTTTTCAATGGGATTATGGATATCTTTACTCAAGGTGGGGTTATCACTTATATCATTCTTTTTATAGGTGTATACGGTCTAATAATCGCCATTAGAAAAATTGCATACCTTAAAAAAATTAGTAAGGTCGATACTACTGAAATATTTGGTGTTGTGACCGCTTCTATGGAAAGGGGCGGAGCCGTTGAAGCGTTAAAACAAATTAACGGTTTTAAGAATCCTATTTCCAGGATTATTTCTGAAACTTTAAAAATTGGTTATAAAAACAAAACGGAAGTTGAAGAAAGTATGGAGCAAATCTTCATTGTTGAAGTTGCAAAAATGACTAAAGGATTAAATACTCTTAAGACTCTCACGGAATTGGCACCATTTTTAGGTTTGATAGGTACTGTTATTGGTATTTGGATGACATTCAAATCATTAGGTGTCCATCCCGATTCTGCAGCTATGGCTGAAGGTATTTATGTTGCATTGACCACTACTATCATGGGTCTTTTAGTAGCAATTATTCTACTTCCATTGTATACATATATCCAAGGTTTGATTGAAGCTGAAATGGATAAAATCGAGCTTGCTACAAAAATGACAAATTGGGGTTATGCTGTTGTTAAAGTTAGGGTTGATTCTAATGTGGAATGTGCATTGGAAGCTCTTCAAGAGGCTGAGGGTGTTGTAAATACAAGATTAATTTCAGACCCTTATGCTAATATTAAGGTTTCTTTTAAACCAAGTATGTTGGATAAAAGTATTTCGAATATTATTTTAGAAAAGTGTAATGTTAATGCTGAAATCACTGAAAGTAAACTAAAACAATAGGTGGTAATGTGACTATTGATGTAAAAAAACATAAAAAGAAGATAGTTGATCAAAAACCAAGCATCAATTTAGTTCCTTTTATTGACATTCTTTTTACTATTATGATTTTTTTAGTTGTTACAAGTAATTTTTCAGCAACTGATGTTCAAACTGATGATGCTACTGCTGCAGATGATGCATCCGGAAAGCCAAATGTCACTGATGTTTCTGGTGATGCACAATATTATGTGATGCCTGTTGCAAATCTGCATAAAGTTGTTGTTAACGGTCAGGATCGCTCGGATGCCATTTCGGGTAGTGCCGTAGGCGTGCAAGCTAATGTGATTGATGGTGGGCAAATTCAAATAAAACCTGGTGAAATAATAATTAATACTCCTCCTGGAGTTTCAGTCCAAGATGCTGTCCAACGTCCAGAACTTTAAATTTGAGGGATGAAATATGTATACAGGGAGAATTTTATCAATTGGAATGAATAGTGATGGTAAACCTTTTGCAGCATATCGTGTATCAAGCAGGTCATTTCCTAATAGGCAATGTCTCAAATTTGATAAGCATGCGTCTGTTGTTCCGATAGAAGGTTTTGAAAAAGATATATTTAAGAATACTTATATTGCTTACAATTGCATTCGTATTGAAAGAGGCATGGCGATTGTATCAAATGGTTCTCAAACTGATGTGATTGCAGATAAAATAGCTTTAGGCATGAATATGAAAGATGCACTCGCATATTCTTTACTTACTATGGACTATGAAAAAGATGATTATAATACTCCAAGAATTGCTGCTGCAGTTTCTTCAAGTAGTGATGAGGGTGAGTATGCCTGTTATATAGGTATTGTTAATGATAAAAAGTTATTGGTTGAAGAGGTTCCATATGGTGAAGCGGCATTTATTTCAACATATGGCAGTCAAGTGCCTGATCCGGTAGAGTTTGATGCAAAAACATCAACCGAATCTGCCAAGTTTATTTTTGATGAAGGTACCTTTGCTAATTATGAAAAGCCTGTAACTTCTTCTGCAGCTGTTTTTGATGGTGAATGGGATATAGATATATATAACCCATAACTTTTTTTTATTTTACTTTTTTTTTTAGATGATATTATGACAATTGAATTAATTGGATTAGAGAACATACCTATTGTTGATGATAAAAGCGATATTTCACAAATCATTAAAGATGCTATCATCAAACAGGGTTGTCAACTTAAACATGGTGACATCATTTTAATAGCTGAAACATTGATTTCTAAATCTGAAGGCAATCTCATTAAACTTGATGAATTTGAACCTTCTGATTATGCGGTTGAATTGTCAAAAAAGACTAATAAAGACCCTAAATTAGTTGAAGCTATTTTAAGTGAATCTAGGGAAGTTGTTGAAATTGGTCCCAATTTTATTATAACTGAAACTAAACATGGCTTTGTCTGTGCCAATGCCGGTATCGATGAATCAAATGTGGGTGATGGTTTGGCTACTCCAATGCCGACTGATGCTGATAAGTCTGCTTTTGAAATTCGTGAATTTTTAGAACGGGAATTCGGTGAAGAAATTGCTGTTATAATTACGGACACTCAGGGAAGAGCATTCAGATTCGGTGCTATTGGCACTGCTATTGGATGTTCTGGAATATCTCCTATTTGGAAAAGGGTTGGTGAAAAAGATTTATACGGCAGAGAGTTAGAAACTACTGAAATTGCAACATGTGATGAGTTAGCGGCTGCTGCATCTCTTATTATGGGGCAAGCCGATGAAGGTCTTCCGGTGGTTCTCATACGCGGATTTAATAGTTTTGACATTTTAAGAAATGTTGATTCCAATATAGGGCAGGTACTAATGCCAAAAGAATTTGATGTATTTAGGAAATAAGTGAAATCATGATTACTGTTTTATCTGGAGGCACAGGCACTCCAAAATTACTGCAAGGACTTAAAGAAATTGTTAATCCTAAGGAATTGACAATTATTGTGAATACTTTGGAAAATGATTATTTTTCTGGAGTTTATGTTTCGGCTGATGTTGATACAGTTTTATACACCATGTCTGACATGATTAATGATGAATTGTGGTATGGTGTTAAAGGTGATACTTTTATCACTAACCAGCATCTTGAAGAGATTGGTTGTCCGGAATTGCTTAGAATAGGTGATATTGATAGGGCCACCAAAATACAAAAGACTCAATTGATGAAAAAATATGGTCTTAGCAAGGCTGTTGAAATTCAAGCGGAAAAAATGGGAATTCAATCTAAAATAATTCCGATGAGCGATGAGCAGTCTGATATTAAGATTATCACAGACATTGGGGAATTGGAGTTTCATGACTTTTTAATAAAACATCAGTCACAACCTGAAGTTTTGGATATTGAGTTTTCCAATGTTTCTCCTGCTGGTGGAATAATTGATGCTATTAGGAATTCTCAAGCAGTTATTATTGGCCCTTCAAATCCAATCACTTCAATTTCACCGATATTATCTTTAGAAGGTGTTCGCGATGCTTTAAAAGACACTTACGTTGTTGCGGTGTCTCCAATCATTGGGTCTGATTCTGTTTCAGGCCCTGCCAGCAAATTTATGAAAGCACTGGGTATTGATGTTTCATCAGTTGGTGTGGCATCATTATATGAAGATTTTCTTGATAATATTGTTATTGATTGTAAGGATTATGATAAAAAATCACAATTAAATCAAATAGTTAATAAGGTAACAGTTACAAATACTATAATGAATAATTTAGGTGCAAAAAAAAATTTGGCACAAATTATTATAGATAGTATTCCTTAATTAAAAGAGGCGATTATCAAATGATACAAATGACATTAATACAAATTGACAACTACGGACCGTGGACCGTAACTCCAAGGCCGCGTACAGAATCTGATTTACAAATGCTTCAGGCAAGTTTATTTGCTGATTTAAATAATCATTTCGGTAATAAAAAAGGTTTAGTTTTCTTTACCCGATTTGATAATTTACTTGCAATTTCCAATGGTCTTGATGAAGAAGATCATTTAAGAATTCAGAGGTCCATCAGAAATAGGTATCCCATTACCATAAGTATGGGTGTAGGGGCAGCTGAAACTCCTCATGAAGCACAAAAGTTAGCGACTATTGCTCTTCAAAAGGCAGGCAGCGCTCAATCTGGTGAGAGAAAAGAAATTTTAGCTATTGACAGTCTGGTCAGTGAAGAAGACAGCTTTGTTCAGGCAGCTCATATTGATATTAATAGTGTAACTGAAACTTTAACTGATATTGAATCCGCTTTTGACACTAGTTTTATGGTTAACAAGGCTCAACATTATTTGATGACCAAATTAATCAAAAAAGGAGCATTGCTGTTTTTCATCGGTGGAGACAATTTCATGTCCCCATGCAACGGCCTGTCAGAAAAGGAAATTGAAGAGATAATGATTGAGATTGATGAGGAAATTGGAATCAAACTCAAAGCCGGCATAGGCAGAGGCAAAAATGCTGAAGATGCAGCATATATGGCAGATATTGGTTTGGAAGAGATTCGTGCCAATAATAATGAAATGTGGACTTGGGTTATCGAAAAAGAGTATTAAGTGAAATCATGATGAAGGTAGTTGCTCCAATGGCGGGGATTTCTAATTCAGAATTTTTGAATAAGGTTATTCCCTATGGTTTTGATGTAGCTACTTTGGGGGGATACAGTTTAGATGTCCCTACAATTGAAGCAAGTAAAAGGATTGTTGAAAGGGGAAGAAAAGAGTTTGATTTTCCTTTGGATGAAATATTTTCACACATTGAAAATGAGGTCGCTTCAATAAAAGAAGTTCACAAGGATGTAAAGGTATCTGCAAACGTCAGGGCAACAACTCCGCAACCGATTATAGAAGCAGGTAAAATTAAGTATTTGGATATTGTCGAAATCAATTGTCATTGTCGCCAAGAGGAGATTATAGCTATTGGTTGTGGGCAGGAATTGTTGAAAAGGCAGGATTTAGAAAATTTCATATCTCAAGTTGTTGATAATGTTGACTGTGAAGTTTCTGTTAAGATTAGGGCAAATATAGAGGGTCTTGATACGTTGGAGATTGCTAAACAAATTGAAAGTGCGGGTGCTGATTACTTGCATGTTGATGCCATGAAAAAAGGCGTTTTCGATGCTGATTATGATCTTGTAAAAGAAATTTGCGATAATACTGAAATTAGGGTAATCGGTAATAATTCCATGAATTGTGAAGACAACATTAAAAAAATGATTGAAGCAGGGGTTTATGGTTTTTCAATGGCCCGTTCAGTTATTTCAGGTAATTTGGACTTTAATATTTCTCAATTTTAATTTTTTAAACAATTGTTATGGAAAATAATCATTCCTGCTTTAAAACAATTGTTATTAGAAAGTATTATTAATGGTTTAGGATATAAATTATTTCAATAGGTGATTTCATGGACTTTATAACTCTTGAGAATATTACAAAAACTTTTGACGGTGTTGATGTTCTTAAAGATATTAATTTGAAAATTAATGAAGGCGAAACTTTAGGTATTTTGGGACGTAGTGGAAGTGGAAAATCTGTTTTAATCAATATGCTCAGAGGTACATTGGATTATAAGCCTGATGCAGGCAGCATCATAATGAACCTTGCAGTATGTCCGGATTGTTTGGCAGTTGACTCACCGTCACACATTGGTGAAAAATGTCGTTGCGGAGGAACTTTGGAAGCTAAAGAAGTTGATTTCTTTAATGCTGAAAGGAAATTGTTTGCAAGCATTAAAAGAAGAATTTCCATCATGTTGCAACGTAACTTTGCATTGTATGATGAGGAAACCGTTATTGAAAATGTTATGAGGGCAATGCCTGAAGATATGGATTATGAAGAAGGTTTATACTTCGCTTTGGAATTGTTGGAAATGGTTCAAATGAACCATAGGATTACTCACATTGCTCGTGACTTGAGTGGTGGGGAAAAACAGAGGGTTGTGCTTGCAAGACAATTGGCAAAACAGCCTATGACATTTTTGGCAGATGAACCAACTGGTACTTTGGATCCACAAACTGCAGTCAAGCTTCACAATACCTTAAAAGAAGGTGTGAAAGATGAAGGAATCACCATGTTAATCACATCCCACTGGCCTGAAGTAATGACAGAACTTGCTGATAATGTAATCTGGCTTGAAGACGGTCAAATCAAAGAGGAAGGCGACCCTCACCTTGTTGTAGAACATTTCATGGAAACTGTACCTGTTCCTAAAAAATCTGAAACCCATGAATCAGGTGAAAAAGAGGTAATCCTTAAAGATGTCAAAAAACATTATTATTCCATTGAAAGGGGAGTAGTCAAAGCCGTTGATGGAATTAGCTTAGAAATCAATAAAGAAGAGATTTTCGGTATTGTGGGGCTAAGCGGTTCTGGTAAAACTACCACTACAAGAATGTTGATGGGATTGACTGAGCCAAGTAGTGGTGAAATCGAAATCAAGCTTGGTGATGAATGGATTGACATGACTAAGGTAGGTCCTTTAAACCGTGGTCGTATCATGCCGTATATTGGCTTATTACATCAGGAATATTCATTATATCCTCACAGGACTATTTTAGGCAACTTGACTGATGCCATCAGTTTAAACTTGCCTGCGGAGTTCGGTAAAATTAAAGCTATTCATGCATTAACTACTGTAGGATTCACTGATGCTGTAGCCAACAGCATTCTTGATAAATATCCTGACCAGTTAAGTGTTGGAGAAAAGCATAGGGTTGCTCTTGCACAGGTCTTAATTAAGGAACCTAATATTATTGTTTTAGACGAACCTACAGGTACTATGGATCCTGTTACTCGTGTTGTTGTAACCGATTCCATCTTGAAAGCACGTGAAGAATTAGAACAGACATTCATTATCATTTCCCACGATATGGACTTTGTATTGGATGTTTGTGACAGAGCCGCTTTGATGAGGGGAGGAAAACTCTTGGATATTGGAACTCCTGAAGAGATAGTACAACAATTGACTCCAGATGAAAAAGAAGACATGCTTAAAAGAGAATAGGTAATCTTCTATTCATTTAATATTTTTTTTATTTTTTTCCAGTTTGGACAGAATTCGTCCATTAACTTTTTAAATTTTTTTCCATGATTAAATTCAATCAAATGACACAGTTCATGAATCATTACATATTCCAAACAGATTGGATCTTTTTTTGCTAATTTTAGGTTTAGTGTGATTCTTTTATCTTGGTATCTGCAGTTTCCCCAATTCTTCATGTTCCTTACTTTTACTTCAGAAGGTCTTTTCCCGACAATTTTTACACATTTTTCCAATACTGGGGGAATAGCTTTTTTAAGTTCCTGGCGATATAGCTCATTTAATTTCTTTTCCCTAGTTTCTTTTTTGCTTCTTTTTTCAACGGGAAGGTAAATTATCAAATTGTCATAATCTATAGTTATCCTTTTCAAATCATTTTTTGAAACTAATTTCAATAGGTATTCCTTTCCCCAGAGGAAATGCTTTTCACCGGATTTATATTTTAAAGGGGCTTGTATTTCACTGTTTTGAATAATGTGTTGTTTTTTCAATATCCATTCTTTTCTGAATTTTACAAAGTTGACTATATCCTCATCCGATATGAAAAGGGGCGCTGAGATAACTACCTTGCCATTTGGAGGTAAAACTCTAAGATACATATTCTTGATGTTTTTTCTGTGTAGTGTGATGTCTATATTTTCAATTTGTATTTTTTCACTATTCATAAAAACCTATATTAAGATAGGTCATGGGATTATAAAAACTTTAATCAATATTTGTGTTATCAAAAAATATTCCCTTTTTACAAAAAAGGTTATATATTCATTATTTCAAAAATTATATTAATATTTTATAATTACTGTTATTATTGAGAATGAAAATTATTTTGGAGGATTATTATGACTTGGGAAGATGCACCGTCTCACATTTGTAGGGGGGGAGATATAAGGGGACTCGCTTTTTGCTGCCCTCCAATAAAACCATGCCCTGTACTGAATGCTTTGCAAGAAGTTAATTTAACTCCCCAAGAGTTTATTGAAATCAAAACTCAATTCGGAAGAGAAACCAGATTGGGTGAAGGTGCTGGAACTTGTTTTGGATCACTTGTATGGTGTTGTAAACCATCTAAACCATGCCCTTTGAGAGATATGACATTAAGAAACATGGGCATGAGTCATGATGAATATTTGGACTTGAAAAAGGAATTGTCTGAAAGATTGGTTGGTGTTAAAAAACCCGATCCTGATGAAAAAGCCGAAGCATTGGCCGAAACATTCAATGTAACTAAACTTGAGGCTATGAATGTTCTAACTGAATGTAATAATGATTTAAGAGCAGCAGTGAAAGTATTGCATGCTCGTTCACTTGAAAATTCTGATTAAAATGGATTGGACTTCTCTTTATTTCAAAACATCTAATCTAAATGTATTTATTTTAGGCACTGGAGAAGTTGCAACCAGACGAGCAAACAAATTTTTAGACCATGGCGCTAATGTAAAATTGGCAGGAAATAATTTATCTAAGGATTTAGAGGATAAAGGGGCTGTTTTATGTTCTATTGATGATGTGGATGAATTGGTCGAATGGTGTGATTTGGTTGTAATGGCCAGCGGTGATGAAGAGTTGTCTAATCATGTTTCGGATATTGCTCAAGATAAGTTAATAAATCGGGCAGATTTTCCGCAGAAGGGAGATATTATTGTTCCTACAAGCTTTGAAATTGGAGATGTTGAAATATCTATTTTTACTAATGGAAAAAGTCCATTAATGGCCCGTCAATTAAGAAAAAAAATTCAATCGATAATCTCTAAGGAGGATATTTTGGAAATTGAACTTCAGGATTATGCTCGTTCGATTTTAAAAGGTTCTATTGATGATCAAAAAGAAAGGCGAAAATATCTTTATGAGATTTTTGAGGATGAAAAAATCATGGAATTCATTAAGAATAATCAGATTGATGAGGCCAAATTGTATATTGATAACTTAATAAGGGGATTAGATTGATACTTAATTTAAGAGTAGACCATAAAATTGCAGATATTCAATCAATGGAGAATATTTCAAAGGATATTGATGATTTATTTTGGAAATTACAAGAAAAATATTCTATTAATGAATATATTGAGATTTCCACATGTAATAGAAAGGAATATTATATTCACAATGAGCATATTTGTGAAGATGAGGAATTATTGTCTCATGAAAATCAAAATATCATAATAGAGTATGATCAGTCTGCCATAATTCATTTGTTAAGGATGGCTTCCGGTTTGGAATCAATGATTGTTGGTGAAGATCAAATTTTAGGCCAGGTCAAGGATTCTAAAAATAAGGCGGTTAAGAACCATCATTGCGGTAAGGTTTTGGATGCTGTTTTTACCAAAGCAATTCATGTGGGTCAGGTTGTCAGAAATAAGACTAATATCAATAAGGGATCTGTTTCAATCGGATCCGCAGCAATTGATCTTGCTGAAAAGCATATGGGTTGTCTTGATGATAAGTCTGTTCTGGTTATTGGTGCTGGAAAAATGGGCAGGCTGGTTGCTAAGGCCCTTGCTGAGAAAGATTTGAATGCTATTTTTGTTGCTAATAGGACTTATTATGTTGCCGTTGAGCTTGCAGAGGTTCTGGGCGGGGAAGCTATTTTATTCAATGAGCTTGAAAAATATCTTGCCGAAGCGGATTTGGTAATTAGTGCAACAAGTGCTCCACATACTATCATCAATAAGGAACGTCTGTTGGGAATTGATATGGCTCATGAAGACTTGATGATGGTGGATATTGCCAATCCTCGTGATATTTCTGAGGATGTTTCAGATATTGGCGTTAAATTATTTAATATCGATGATTTAAGGGAAATTGCTGAGGTGAATACTCAGCTTAGAATTAATGAATTTGGTGAAGCTGAAAACATCATCAACGAAGAGTATATTTTACTTAAAGAATCCTTTAAAATAATGGAAGTTGATGATATACTTGCTAATTTAAGAATATCTATGGAAGAGATAAGGCAACGTGAAACTCAAAAAGCAAGTGTTAAGTTGGCTGATGTAGATGGTAGTGCAAAAATTCTTGATAATTTAACAAATTCTATTGTTAACAAAATATTTTTCGATATTTCTAAAAAAGTAAAAAATGCAGCAAAACAAGAAAATAAAGAAGTTCTTGCTGCTGTTGAGTATATTTTTGATTCAGATTGATTATTCAAACATTCCTTTAACATCAACATTTTTGATCTTGCTGGAGTGTATTGAATATTCGATATTTTTCATTGTAATGATTTCATCATCATTGGCTATTGCATTGTGAAGGGCAACTTTAAGTATTTTTTCTTTTAAGTCTCTCCCGGATATGCCTTTTGTTATTTTAACGATCTTATTGATATCCAAATCATATTCTAAAGGCATGGTTTTAAGATTGTTTTCCAATATTTCTTTTCTCTCCTCTTCCGCAGGCAAAGTGAATTCTATCTCTTCTTCAAACCTGCTTCTGACAGCATAATCCAAAGAGGTTGGATTGTTGGTGGCTCCAATTGTTATAACTGAATTATTTTCACTTATCCCATCCATTTCAGTTAATAGTGAGTTAACGATTTCAGAAACATCTCCTCTCAATGATTGAAATGATCTGTGAAGTGCAATAGCATCGATTTCATCAATAAAAATTATGGATGGTGAGTTTTCACTGGCTTTTTTAAATAAGTCATGAATTTTGGATGCACCGTCTCCGACATGGTCGCCTATCAGTGAAGTGGCCTTTATTAAATGAAGCGGAACTTCAAGTTCATTTGACAATGCTTTGACAAGCATGGTTTTACCGGTACCGGGAAGCCCATAAAATAAGATGTTTTTTGGAGCCCATGGTCCGAATTTTTCGGGATTCTCCAGATATTTGATTAGAACTTTAACTTTATTCTTGGCATTTTTTTGACCAACAATATCTGAAAGCTTAAGGGTGCTGTCAAATTTGATTTCATCCTTTGATTTATTGATATCTGCATCGATAAGCTTGATTTTGGTTTTTTCAGAAATTATTGAACCATTTGGTTTTGCGGTTATGATTTCAAAACCGTAATCAGGTATGATTTTTTGATCAAAAAGATATGAGTTTTCGTTCACTTCCAATCCTAACCATTGTTCTCGAGCATATTCTTCAAATAGTTTTTTATTATTGATTTCGAAGTCATTTTCCATTAAATTAAAGTCGAATGGATAACCTACAGCTTTAAGAACAACATATTCTGCATATTCTTTGTTTTCGTTTTCTTTCTTAGCTGATTTTTGATTAGTGGATTTAATTTCTGGCTTTTTATTATCTGTTTTCAACAAGTCACTTCCTAGATTTTTCACTAATTTTTAACATTTCTCATATTTGTATGTTTTATTATTTAAATAGTAGATATTATAAATTAAATGTAGGTGCTGAATCATGAGCTTTAGAACAAGAAGGGTATTATTTTCAACTCCATTTTATGTTGTATTTCAATTTTTCCTACTAAAATATATATTCTTGTTAATTGGAGGAATAAATGATGCTCTCTTAGTCATACTGGCGGTATTATTTGGTTTGTTACGTGTCATTCCAATGATATTCGAAGCTAAAAAATCAAGAAAAATTACAAGATTTTTGCAAACCCTAGATGGGGTTTGGATGTGGGCATCCTTAATGTTTTTCATAGAGGTTATTATAATTTATTTGATTGGCGTATTTGTTGAAATCCCAAAGCTGTTAATCTATATATTATTGGCCATTGTTCCTGTTTTAGGCATTTACAATTATTATAAAGCTCATAAGTTAGTTGTCAATGAACGCGTATTGAAATTGGATAAGTTAACTCAAGACATTGATATTGTTCAATTGTCTGATGTGCATTTTGGTGCAGTTAGGCATAAAGAGTTAATTAAACAGATTGCGGATAAATTAAAGGAATTGGAAGATGCCTGTGAACTGGTCATCATCTCAGGGGATTTGGCTGACGGGTCATCGGTTGTTGAAAGTCATGATTTTGATGCATTCAAAGAGGTTAATATGCCAATAATCTTCACGCCGGGAAATCATGATTTCTATCCTGGTGTCGGCAGTGTCATTGATGCTTGTAAAAATGCAGGAATCATTGTTTTGGACAATGACAAATTCGAGTTTAAGGATTTAAACATATACGGTCTGACATACAGTTTTGGAGATATTGAAATGCCGACCGCTGATGAAATTAGGGATAGCTTAAATCCTGATTTGGTTAATATTGTTAATTATCATGTTCCTTATAGGTGGGATGAATTTTCATCATTGGGTTTTGATATACAATTGTCCGGCCATACTCATGGAGGACAATTTTACCCTGCCATATTTTTAACAGAGCTGATGTTCAAATATAATGAAGGTCTTTTTAAAAATGATTTGGATAAATATTTGCATGTAACAACTGGTGTTGGTTCTATGGATACTCCAATGCGGTGGGGGACAGATTCTGAATTGGTAATTTTAAAATTAAGAAAAAATTAAGAGGTTTATTATGAGTCAATCTAAATTTTGCATGAACTGTGGAAACAAATTGGAAATATCTGATAATTTCTGTCCGAATTGTGGCGTTAAAGTTGGAAAAAGTGATGATTTTAGACTAATTCATGATAAAGATTTCTTTTTAAAATACAAAATCAAAATTGAAAATTTAAATAGGGAATATGATGTGAAGGTGACCAAAGCAGTAAAATTGATAAATAATGAATTTGACCCTTCAGATATTAGCTATAAAAATTTTATTTCAACAATAAACAACAGCAATAATGTTTTTTATAACAATGTTGAAGTTGCAATGGATATAATTGATTTATCCGACAGGCCTTCAAACAAAATTAAAAAGGAATTGGACAATAAGATCGGCACTTTAAAGATGATTATCGATAAGTTAGAAGACCTTATTGATGAATTAATTATTCATATTGCGGACAATAGCAAAAAGGAAGTAAAAAATCTAACTAAAGAATTGGATGATTTAATTAATTCCGTAAAGGATTACTAAATCATCTGTTCGTATATTTCCTTCATTTTTAGTGAATCTAAATCACGAAGCGGGGTTTCACAGATGATGTTTGCTTTCCATCCATTGTCAATTAAATTGGCCAGCAGGTCTTTGATGTTTGGCCCGTATTCATCACTTTCATCTAAAATGTGATGTTTTACCTCGCCTCCCTGGCCATATTCAATTGTTGTGAAATGGCAATGCAGGATATCAATGTCTAAATTATCTTCAATTGTGGAAAAAATACAGTTATAATCCTCTTTTTTATTTAAAAATCCTCGTCCACGTGCATGGACATGAGCAAAGTCAATTGTTGGTTCAAAATGGTCAAATGTTGCACACAATTCAACCACTTCACCTACATTTCCAAGTTGTGCACGTTTGCCGGTTGTTTCGGGAGCAAAAGTAAACTCTTCGATACCTTCCGCTTCAAGCTCTTCAAATAATCTATTGACTGTTGTTTTAGATATTTCCATTGCTTTTGCAGGCTTGCGATTCATATATGCTCCGGGGTGGAACACTATTCTGTAAGCTCCCATCCATTCGCCTGCACGGGCGGCGGTTATCAAATGTCCAATGCTTTTGTCAAGTTTTGATTCGTCTTTAGCACATAAGTTAATGTAATATGGTGCGTGCATGGAAACCAAAACATCGTGTTTTTGCGATTCATCTTTTAGTGTTTTTGCAGCTTTTTCACCGATTCTGACTCCATATGGAGTTTGGTATTCATATGAATCCAAATTTTCTTCAGAAATATATTTTGGAGCTTTATAAGCAGCACCATTATAATTAACAGGACTTCCAGCAGGTCCAAAAAGTACTTTATGCTTCATTTAAATCATTAAAAAATAGTAAAAAAAGGGGGAATTTAGAATATTCCCATAGCTTTGTTTGTTTTTGCAATTGATTTTTCGCTGTCACTTTCCATTTCTAAAAGTGCACGAATTGCATCAATGTTTTCAGGTATTACATCAGATTCCTGATGCACTGCTTGCATGTAGAATAGCTCATTGCCTACAACATTAATGGATTCTTTCCAAACTGGAATTTCATACAAGTCATTCCTGTTTCTTCCAAGTTCTTTAGCATATTCCATTAACTCGGCAGTTGAACCTAAACCTTCTTCAGCTGAAACAACGATTACTCTAGAACGTTTTTCTAAAGCTTCGATGATTTCTTCGGTTTCAACTTCGTTATTAATTTCAACCATGATGTTGTGTTGGTGCATTAATGTAGTAGGTACAAGCAATGCCATGGTGGTCACGTCAATGCCCTTCATTACGGTCTGCACATCAGGGCCGTGGTGGGAAGGTACTTTCGGAGGATTTGGAACAATTGCATTAATTGGTCCTTTTTTAATTTCGGATGGATCAGATCCTCTTCTAACCATTACTGCCCTTACCTTCTTAATGTCTGCAATCGGATCAATTGTAGATAATGTACGAGTTAATCCAGTGGTGTTACATGAAACTACTCTGGTGTAATCTGCACCATAGGAATCATCATAATTACCAAAAGCATTAAATGAAAGACCAGTTAGGTCATGGTCTTCTCCACCTTGGTAGATGGCTTTAACCCCTGCTTTTTTATACATCTCGAGGTTTTGCGGTCCGATACTTCCAGGGGTACAATCAACAACGACATCAGCTTCCTGTATCATGTCCTCAACGGTACCTGCTATTTCGATTCCGGCATCTTTAAATAATTGTTCTCTTTCTGGAATTCCAATGTATAGAGGATAGCCTTTTTCTTCGACTGCAGTTCTTGCTTCATAGTTTGGTCTAGTTTTACTTACACCAACTATTTTCATATCATCTTGAGCAGCCACTGCATCAGCCACTCTTTTACCGATGGTTCCATAACCATTAATAGCAACAGTTTTCATTTCAATCCCTTTTTTTATAATAATTAATTTATTATATACTTTAAGGTTTGTTGGTTAAGTTATTTATAATTTGATGATTGTGTTTTGAGGTTATCTGATGAAATTTTTGAATGGATATGTCAAATTTTCATGCCGTCAAAATATTTAAGCTGTATCCTATAAAGTATTACTTATGAATTATAAAATCGAAGGAAGTGGGGAAACTTTAGTTTTCATTCATGGACTTTCAGACAATCTTCTTTTTTGGGAATTTTTAGCCAGCAATCTTAAAAATGATTATCGGGTATTGCGGATTGATTTAAGGGGTCATGGTGAAACGGAACTTGGAAGTGATGCAGTTACAATGGATTTGTTAACAAATGATTTAAAAAATCTTTTGGATAACTTGGAGATTAAAAATGCCAATCTCATAGGTTTTTCACTTGGAGGTGCTGTTGCGCTTGATTTCACCGTCAGATATTCTAAAATGGTTTCATCATTGGTATTAATGTCAACTTTCTATAGGTCCGATGAATATCTGGCTGATATCTTAAATAAACTTAAATATGCATTGGAGAATAGCTTTGAAGATTTTTATGATGTGATGCTGCCGATGGTTTTATGTCCTGATGTGATTGAGGATAATTTGGATGAATTAAACTTTTTAAAGGAATTGGCTTCACAAACCGCCAACACTCAAGCATATATTCAGGCTGTTGATGTCTGCTTGAATTTTAATGTTGAAAATGAATTGTCAGAAATTGATGTTCCAACATTAGTCTTGGCGGGGAAATATGATGAAATATCTCTTTTGGATTCACAAATTGATTTGAAAAGTAAAATTAAAGACTCCAAACTAATTGTTTTTGATGATGTAAAACATAATTTGTTGGTTGGCAGAAATAACGAAGAAATTTTAGATATCTTAAAAAGTTTTTATAAAAAAAGAGAAGAGAAGTAGAATTATTCTACTTTAAAGCCTGCTTCTTCAACAGCTTCATTAATGTCTGCATCGCTTACGTCACCAGACATTGTGATTGTGGTAATTCCGGAATCCAAATCTGCTTTTGCATCTTCAATTCCATCCACGTCCTTTAAACATAATTCTACAGCATTCACGCATGATGGGCAGTGCATACCCACAACTTTTATTTCTTTTTCAGCCATAAAATATCACCTTTTCTATTGATGGTTAATATTATGCTTTTGAGTTATTTAAATTTTTAGTCACACCAAATTTTTCTGCTCCTTTGTAGTCTTTCTTTGAGATTTTGTAATTCACAAGGGTTGATGAATAAATAATTACAATAACTGATCCGATATTGTGAATTAGTGCTCCTTCAATAGGATTTAAAAGTCCTGAAATGGCTAATGCCATTGCAATAATGTTTAAGGATAATGCAAATCCAATTCCAGTACTTATTATTCTTATTGTTTGTCGTGCAATTCCTATTAAATGTGGAATGTCTTCTATATTGTCATTTATCAATGTAATGTTTGCGGCTTCAACGCTAATGTCGCTTCCCACACTGCCCATAGCTATTCCGACATTTGCTTTTCTTAAGGATGGTGCGTCATTTATTCCATCTCCAATCATAGCAACTTTATGTCCAAGCATTTGTTCTCTTTTAATGTATTCTGTTTTGTCTTCGGGTAAACAGTTGGATTTTACATTTCTAACTTTCACTTGTTCTGCAATATGATTTGCAGTTTTTTCATTGTCGCCTGTAAGCAATGTTGTTTTGACCCTTAGTCTTTTCAGATTTCTTATGGCTTGTTTTGAAGTTTCGCGTAATGTATCTGCAAGATATACTTTTCCCATAATTTCCCAGTCTTTTGCAACATACATTTCAATTTCACCGTTTTGAGGTTCTTGAAAGTATTCTAACGGAATATCTTCTGATTCAATGAGTTTTCTATTTCCGGCAATTACTTTCGAGCCATTGATGTTTCCACTAACTCCTTTTCCGATATGCATCTTAAAGTCGCTGACTTCTGCTAAATCGTCTCCTTCATAATCTTTGACAATTGCTTTTGCTAGGGGGTGTTCTGATCTTGATTCAAGAGATGTAAGTAAATACATCATTTCTTGGGGGCAGTTTGAGATGACATTAACGACTTTGGGGGTTCCATAGGTCAATGTCCCTGTTTTATCGAATACCAGTTCGTCAACGTGAGCTAACTCTTCAAGGGATGCCCCGTCCTTTACCAAAATACCATATTTTGTTAGGTTTCCGATTGCTGCCATAATCGCAGTTGGTGTGGCCAGAACCAATGCACATGGGCAGAAAACTACTAAAATTGTAACCGATCTGCTTATTTCAAATGTAAATAAATAGGTTAAAACTGCTGCTGTAAATGCTATTACAACAATCATTGTTGCCCATTTATCTGCTGTTCTGACAATTTTTGCATTTTCAGGTTTTGAGGATTCAACCAATCTTATCAGTTTTTGAAGAGAACTCTCTTGGCTGATTTTTGTAGTTTTCATTGTGAATGAACCGTAAAGATTGATTGTTCCGCTGTATACTTTCTCATACTCCTTTTTGTCCACTGGAATTGATTCACCTGTTAATGTGGACTGGTCAATTGAAGTTTCTCCGGCAATAATGACTCCATCTGTAGGTATGTTTTCACCTGGAAGCACTTTTAAGATATCACCGACACATACATTTTCGACAGATATTTTTTCTTCAATTCCATTTTTAATTCTTGTTGCAACTTGGGGGATTATGTTTACAAGTTCTTCAATTCTTCCTTGAGTTTTTATAACTGTATATTCTTCTAAAAATCCTCCAATAGCCATAATTGTTGCAATTTCACCTGCAGCAAATACCTCACCAATAATAATTGATGCTATGATGGCCATTGAAACAAGTAGATCTGCTTTTATGTCAAATTCTGTGATTAGTCCTTCAATACATTCTTTGAATATTGGCATTCCACAAAGGATGACTGCAATCCATGCTAGATAATCAAGAGATAATATAAAACTTGCAATAATGGTTACTGCAGAGATTAAAATTCTTGTCAAGTCCATTTTTTGTTCTCTTGTGAATTTCATTTTAATGACCTCCTATTTGTATGGGTATACCCCCATAGGTATATCAAGTTATTTTAAAAAAAAATTAAATTCTGGAGTAGTATTCTAAAATTGATGAAATTTCGCCCAATGCGTCATCTACATCTTCATCTTTAATTGCTTCTTTAACACAGTGTTCAAGATGTCCTTCAACAATTATATGTCCAACTTTATGTAAAGCGGATTTTGCAGCATTTACCTGCATTAATATCTGTTCACATTCAATATCTTCATCAATCATGCGGTCTATTGCATTAATCTGGCCGATGATTTTTTTAAGGCGTCGATGTAAATTTTCACTATCCATACATTCTTTCATAATAACACATCCTATACCTATGGGGGTATATATTAGAAATAGTATATAAAGGTTTCGTTTTGTAAGAAAAAAATAAAAAAAGAAGGAGGAAAATTTCAAGCCTATGCTTGATTTTCCATTTCCTCAAATTTGGCTGGGAAGTATGTGTCCACTACATATTCGAGCCCATATTTTGAGAAAGATTGCTGTTCTGCTTTCTTACCAATTTTAAGCATCTTTTTAATTTCCGTTTGCCAGAAATCGGTTTTATACCTTGGGTCTTTTGAAAGCTCTTTTAATCTCATGACGTCAACATCCTTGAGTTTGTCGGTTGGCAAATCATAGTTGATGATGTCGGATGCTGTCACTCCGATGAATTTTGCATCGGGAGTGGCTAACTGGTGATTAACGTGAGCCAATTTTGCACTTCCGGAAATAATTACCTGTGCAATGTGGAATCCCCAAGGGTCTCCGTCGTTACAGATATAGACTGGCAAGCCTTTTTCTTCATTAAGTCTTTTAATGAATCTTCTTGTTGCACGGGCGGCCTGTCCTTTAAGCCCAACAATCAAACAATTAAATCTTTTGTGAGCATTTTCCTGCACTAACCTATGGAACATTCCCATGGTTTCCACAGCCAATACTTTATCGACATTGCAGTCCATCAGTTCTACCTGATCGATTGTTGGTGAGATTGTATATCCTGACTTTCCCATTTTGGAGGCATTGATTTCTGTACCCTCATCTATTAATGTAAGGTCACCGTAAACTGATGCACCGTCTTCCTCAGGCATTAAACCCAATTCCTCACGGGTAACTCCGAGAGTTACTTCCAAGTCCTCTCCAACAATGTTTGATTCCTGCTGTGTTTTAAAACTGATTCCCCAACCTTCAGAAACGTAATACATTTCCCTGATTGTTGCGGTTTTTTCTCTTGCAACCAGGTCTTTACAGAAGTTTCCCACATAAACCATCTGACCTAATTTTCTAATTTGCTTTACGTTACCTAATGATCTATGACCGAATCTGTCACCTAATACGTAATATCTTTTAGCATCATCATAAACGATGTTTCCGGTACCTCTGGAAGGAACTCTAATACTTGGAACTTTAGTTTTTTCAACATCCTCAATAATTTCCTGACCTAAACCTTTTAATTTATTGAGTGTGTATTTTTGCCTTTCTTCCTTATGGGTTTGCTTTTTTTGTTCTACTTCAGCCATTTAATCACCTATTCCTCGAAATCCTCATCTTCATCTTCTTCTTGGAATGTGTCCAATGATGATTGGTCCGCTTCAACAGCGTATCCACGTTCATCAAGTTCTTCCATGATGATTGCATCAAGTTCTTCTTCCTCTTCTTCCTCTTCCACTTTTTCACCGAGTAGTTCTGCAAGAGCCCTTTTGGTTACTTTCGCTAGAACCTCCTGATATTCAGGGACACCGGTTTCACCTAATTTTGCAGCTTCTTCAATGATTACAGGCACATAATCTTCAAATACTTTTGAACGTTTTT
This sequence comes from Methanobrevibacter sp., assembly GCF_045644645.1. Lineage (GTDB taxonomy): Archaea > Methanobacteriota > Methanobacteria > Methanobacteriales > Methanobacteriaceae > Methanocatella. The sequence goes on along the minus strand of NZ_JAZRHE010000010.1, from coordinate 1,671 downwards.
CTTTTTCTTTAGCTGCCCTTTTAGCCCTGATATGTTTTTGCAGTTTACGGGCTAATTTCATAGTTGCCTGTCTTATTTCATGAACTATTTCAGGTTCTGGTGAAACACTTTGCTTACCGGTTGAAAGGTAAGGTACCTGAGTGGAGATAATGTTTACAAATAAGGTTAATGGGGTATTGTCCATATCTCTTAGGCCATAACGTTTCCAGTCAATACTTTTTAAAGCTTCAGTAATTGCACAGCTTCCTGCATCGAATGTTAATGGAACCCTGTTTGCAAATCTCATAATTTCAGATTTTCTTTGTTCATTAACAACTCTTCCGGCCTCTCCGCCGTAGGCAAGTCCTGCTTCGATAATGAATGAAACACCACCACTATATGTTACAGGTTTTCTTGTAATTGTAGTAACGAATTCAGGTTTGAGGATTTGTTTCATACCTTTTTCAATCTGTTCAGATCCGATAGGTATGAGTCCGTCAGTTGGAGGGGCCATGAACTTCATTTTCTTAAAGCATTTCACAATAGCTTCTGCTTCTTGGAATGTCATTGCTTTAGGACGTTTATTCATGTCAATTCCAGTCATTTCTGCTATTTCATCCGCCCTTTTGTTTGACATTCTTGAAAGTGATGAAGTTAACATACTTTTATATCTTCTGCTGTCTGTGTTTTGCGCCATTGTCATTATATCATCAGCGCTCACACCTTTAGGGTGAGGCAATACTTCTTTTGGAAGTACTGGGACAATATCGGCAGCTCTTTTGAAGATGTATTTGTGTCCTGACGGGTCTCTGAATGTAATTTTTGCATGAGGGTTTCCGATCATGGTTCTTCTGATATATTCAAAAGCACCCTGTTCAGCTAAAGAGTAGGAAACCTCTTTGAATTGCAATTCAATGCAGACTCCAGTACTTTCAGCAGGATAATCCTCACGTTCCATTAGGATTCCTCTATTGTTTTTAACATCCATTTGGAACTTCATTTTCACCCCTTTAATCTCATCGCCATCTTTATAACATGAAATTACGCGGGCAGGTTTACCTGTAGTCATTTGTGATAAAAGCACACATCCACTACAACCTAAACCCTGCTGTCCTCTTGATTGGATGTTTCTGAATTTGGATCCCGCAAACATACTACAGTATACCCTCATTACATAGTCTTCAGGGATACCCGGACCGTTATCCTTGTGTCTGAGGACATAATGTTCTTTATCAATTCTTTTTAATTCGATGTCAATTTCAGGCAGAATTCCAGATTCTTCACATGCATCAAAACTGTTTGTAATCAATTCGTGGAATACAATAGTTAAAGAACGGATTTTACCAGTAAATCCTAACATCTGTTTGTTTTTTCTAAAAAACTCAGATGGAGTCAAGTTTTTAAAATCATTCCTCCAGTCGAGTCCTGGTTCTTGCTGTGACAAAATTTTCCTCCTAAAAATTTTATATGTTTATTTTTATTATGATGATTATATTTAAATCAGATGAGAGAGCATTTGAAAAGTAATATTTTTTCATTACCCTATCTAACTTGATTAAATATACGATAAAATAATAATTTTAAAACATAAAGAAAATATAGTATTTATACTATGCTATCTATATATGTTTGTTGAAGTATATAATATTATGCTATTATTCAGATAATTATCATAGCTATTTTTTATTAAAA
>NZ_JAZRHE010000009.1:0-20276 GCF_045644645.1 Methanobrevibacter sp. | reverse complement strand
AATGAAAATATAAACAAAATTCTGTTATGAAATATGATATCTTTAATATTAATAAAATATTAAATTTAAACCATATCAAAAAATCTTAAAAAAGGGATAAAATGTATTGGGATGAGAAAGCCGAATGTATGACAAAAGAAGAAAAAGAAAAGATTCAACTTGAAAGACTTAAAAAAACTGTGAAACTCGCATATGAAAATGTTGAATTTTATAAAAAAAGATTTGATGAAATCGGATTGAAGCCAGAGGACATTAAAACTTTAGAAGATATCGAAAAAATTCCATTCACCACAAAAAGCGACTTAAGAGAAGCTTATCCATTAGGTTTACTTGCAGTACCTCGTGAAGAAATTGTAGAGGTACACGCATCTTCCGGAACAACAGGAAAACCAACAGTAACTGCATATACCCAAAATGACTTGGATATTTGGGGAGAATGTATTGCACGCGGTCTTAAAATGGCTGGTGCTGAAAAAGAATACATTATCCAAAATGCTTACGGATACGGCCTATTTACTGGAGGATTTGGTATCCATCACGGAGGAAATAGAATGGGAGCAATTACAATACCGATTTCAGCCGGAAACACCCAAAGACAACTTGACACAATGGTTGATTTCCAAAGTGACATCCTAACATGCACCCCCTCCTATGCAATGTATCTTGGAGAATCAAGAGAAAAGGCCGGAATTTCACTAGAAGACATCAATCTAAAAGCAGGAATTCATGGAGCTGAGATGTGGACTGATGAAATGAGAAAAAGAATCGAAGCATCACTTGGAATTAAAACACATAACATATATGGTTTGACAGAAGTTATGGGTCCTGGTGTTGCTCAAGAATGTGAATTCCAAAATGGCATGCACATCCAAGATGACCATTTTTACCCAGAAATCATTAATCCCGAAACTGGTGAAACCCTCGGATATGGTGAAAAAGGAGAACTCGTATTAACATCCCTAACAAAAACCGGAATGCCTATTTTAAGATTTAGAACAAAAGATTTAACTTCACTCCTTGGTGAAAAATGTGAATGTGGAAGAACAACCGTAAGGATGACTAGAATCACTGGAAGAAGTGACGATATGCTTAAAATCAAAGGCGTGATGGTATTCCCATCACAAATTGAAAAAGCATTGCTTAAAATCAAGGGCATTAGTCCAAACTACATGATTCATGTAACCCGGCCAGATATTTTAGATGAAGTGGAAGTTAAAGTAGAAGCATCCAAAGAGTTATTTTCAGATGAAATGAAAGAAATGGAAAGAGTGGAAAAACAAATCCAAGCTTCAATCAGATCAGAAACCGGTTTAAGAGTGGATGTAACCATCTGTGAACCAGAAACATTACCAAGAAGCGAAGGTAAAGCTATACGCGTAATCGATGAGAGGAATTTTGAATAGGTGATAAAATGACAGTAAAACAAGTTTCAATCTTTGTAGAAAACAAAGAAGGTAGGATAAAAAAAGCTATTGACACATTAGCTAAACAGAACATTAACATTCGTGCGCTTTCAATAGCTGACACTACAAAATACGGAATTTTAAGATTAATTGTTTCCGATAATGCTAAAGCAATAGAAGCACTCGAAAATGATGGTTTCATTGTTAAGGAAAACGAAGTAATTATCTTAGCTGTTCCCGATGAACCTAATGGATTGAATTCCACATTGGCAGTTTTTGATGAAAAAGGAATCAACTTGGAATACCTATATGCATTCGTAAGCAGTAAAACTGATGAAGCTATTGTAGTAATGAGATTGGAAAATATGGAAAAAGCCATCAAAGCACTAAACGACAGCAATGTTAAAATATTAGATGAAAACGATATTAAAGAATTATAGAAAAGATTAATCTCTTTTCTAAAACTTATTTTTTTCAATGCAAAAAGTAAAAAAAAGTAAAGAACAATTAAAATTCTTTAATCATATTAGCTATATCTTCTTTAGAATACCCTAAACGAACAAAAAGACTTTTTAGTGGTTCAGTTTCAGGAATGACACCTAATTCTCTCCAACTTTTGAAGTCATTTTTCATAATCCCATTAATTAAAAGTTGAATAGTGATTAAATCCTCACTTTTAATAGCTATAAATGCATCTTCTTTTTCAAAAACATTATCAGGGTCAATTAAAATAATATTGCCTTTTACATCTCTTTTAACAATTGCATTATCAATTTTGTAAGCCATAATACCACAACTCTTTATCTACTAAAAGATTTATTTTAAATAGTATTTAAATTTTTAACCTTTGATAGATTTGTACCCACTTTCAATAGCTTTTAAGTTCATTTCATGGAATTTTGGTTTTAAATTATTTTTCATTGCATCAATGACAGATTCCTTTGACAATGGAAAATTATCATCAGCAGTGACTGCACCCAACAAAACCATGTTTAAGGCCAGAACGCTTCCCGCTTCAATAGCCAGTTGAGTTCCATCGATTGGGAGAACATATTTGAAGTTTTCCTTTAAAGTTTTGGTTATTCCATCAACGCTAGGATAGGCCTTATCGCTGGAGGAAGGTACAATCGGATGGGTATTAAAGACTATTTTGGTTTCACTGTTTACCTTGTCAATGCCTCTGATTGTTTCGATTGGTTCAAAGGAAAGCAGCATGTCTGCACCATTATTCGGAATGATTGATGAATTGTACCCGCCAATCTTTAACTCGGTTGAAACGGATCCGCCTCTCTGAGACATTCCATGAATTTCACTCATCACCACATCAAATCCTTGATTCATTGCAGCTTCACCGATGATTGTTGAGGTTTTAATAATTCCTTGACCCCCAACTCCACAAATATAAATATTATAATGATTATCCATTTTATCACCTGCCCGCCTGTAGCGCCCCATATTTACAAACCTGAATACAAACATTGCATCCATCACATTGCGCACCATCCAATGTGATTTTTCCATCGATTTTTGAAATTGCCGGACATGCAAGTTCACTTACACATTTGTCACAGTTGTTACAGTTACCTTCAACAAAAGTGACTGGTGGCTTTTTAGCCAATCCTTTGATTAATGTACATGGCGCTTTTGATATGATTACTGCTGTGTCATCCCTTTCGAATGCTTCCTTATAGGTTTTTATAACTTGGTCCAAGTTGAATGGATTTATTACCCTTACATAATCACATCCACAAGCCAAAGCTAGTTTACGAATGGATATTTCGGGAGCCTCATCACCCATACCATCAACTGGAATGCCCGGATTGGGTTGGCCACCGGTCATTGCAGTAATCCTATTGTCCAGAACTGTCAAAACAAAATTATGCTTGTTGTGAACTGCATTTATAAGCGGGGAAATTCCACTGTGGAAAAATGTTGAATCCCCAATAAAGCTTGCTACTTTCTGGTCAGTCGAAACAGAAAATCCGCATCCGTCCCCAACACTGGAACCCATTGAAAGCAAGTAATCAGCGGCATTGTAAGGGGGATTTATTCCCAGTGTATAGCACCCTATGTCGGATGCGAAGATGACATCGCTTGCTTTTAATCCAAGTTCTTCAATAGCCTTGTTTATTCCATAATACATCGCCCTGTGAGGGCATCCTGCACACAAAACAGGTGCACGTGAAGGAATCTCACCGGACAGGTCATTCAAGCTTGATGAATAATTGATTGAAGTGTCTTGCTTGAAGCCCAGTATCTTGTTGAAACCGTCTGCAACAACATCTGAATTAAATTCATGGTAAAGAGGAAATGTTCCATCAAGTTTTCCGTGAACAACAACATTCAATTTATTCTCACCAATAGCGGCCAGAGTGTCCCTTTCAATAATCGGATCAACTTCCTCGACAACGAATACCTCATCCAAATCACTTAAGAATTCAGATACCCTGTCCCTAGGGAAAGGATATGAGAAGCCTAATTTTAAGATATCCATGTTTAAATCATTGAATTTAACAATATCATGAGCATAATTATAAGCGCTGCTTGATGAAATTACACCATACTTTTTATCATCTGCAAAGTTGATTTCCTTGTTTAAATCACTTTTATTGGTGATTTCTTCAAGCTTGTGTATTATGTCCCATAACCTTACATGCATTTCACCGGCAAATGCTGGAACAGGAACGAATTTTGAGGGGTTCTTGTCAAAATGCCCCCTCTTCCAGTGGTTTTCATTATTTGATGAATTATCTTTAACGTCACCAAATTCAACTACCCCCCTCATGTGAGATACACGGGTGGTAGTTCTTACAATTACCGGAAGGCCAAACTGTTCAGATAAATCAAATGCATATTTAACCATATCCTTTACTTCTTGACAGTTGGATGGTTCCAATACAGGAACATTAGCCAATCTCGCATAATTACGTGTGTCCTGTTCATTTTGAGATGAGAAAAGTGAAGGGTCATCGGCAGACAATATTACCATCCCTCCCCTAACGCCTGAATATGCAGTTGTCATGAATGAATCACTAGCAACATTCATACCGACATGTTTCATAAAGGTAAACGAACGTAATCCGGAAGCCGCTGCAGTAGCTGCAACCTCCATTGCCACTTTTTCATTAGTAGAGAATTCGAAATAAATATTGGCCTCTTTAGCTAATACAGATAATACATTTCCAATTTCTGATGATGGAGTTCCAGGATAAGTAGCTGCAATAGAAACTCCCGCTTCTATTATTCCTCTAACAGCAGCTTCATTACCGAGCAAAAATTGTTTTTCGCCTTGAACCCCTGTAACTAATTCTTTTAGATTCATTATATTTTCCTCAAAATTTCAATATATATTATTTAATAATTCAAAGTATAAACATACTTTTATTTCTAACTACTAAATTTAACAAAACAATATAATATAATTTATTGAAATGCATTCATGAATTTTTTTATAAAATCCATCATATTTTCCAGTTAAGAATATTCAAAAAAAGTTATAAAAAAACATTAGGCAATCTTTGATTTACTGCAAAATAGTAAGTATAATATATTTGTTAAACTATAAATATTATATTATAATATTTTATAAACTTACAATATTGGAGGGAAAATGATGATTAAAGTTTATGTTTCAAGGTTCAATAGTGAAATTGACACAAATCCTCACTTGGAGTGTTATGAAATTGAAAAAACACCCCAAATGAAAGTATTGGATGCTCTTCAGGCCATCAACGAGAAATATGATGCCGACATTAGCTTCAGGAGTTCATGTAGGGCAGGCCAATGCGGTTCTTGTGGAATTTTGTTTAATGGGAATGGTGCCCTTGCCTGTCAAAAAGAAATTAAAGATGGAGCAATAATCGAACCTCTTAATTTCCCCGTCATAAAAGATTTGATTGTTGATAAATCAAGTATCGAAGCAAAAGTAAAAGATTTGGAATTATCCCTTCAATGTGACCGCAAATGCAGTGAACTTGACAAATCAATTACAAAAGAAGACACAAAGGACACCAAAAAAGTAAGAAGCTGTATAGAATGTTACTCCTGTCTTTCAACTTGTCCTGTTGTCAATATTGCAACAGAAGAGTTTGGCGGACCTTACTTAATGAGATACATTGATAAATTTGAAACCGACCCGAGAGACAAGTTTGACAGATTAAAGGAAGCATTAGATGAAGGATTGTACAACTGCACCAGCTGTGGCAAATGTCTGGCAGTGTGTCCCAAAAATATCAACACCTTTGGGGATGCAATAGAAAAAATGAGAGCCATTGCAGTTGCAAACGGTTCAGGACCTCTTCCGGAGCATGTGGCATTTAAAGAAAACATTTTAGAAAATGGAAGATCAATTAAGACCGACAAATCATCATTTATCGAAGAGGCTGAAAACAATACTGGCTCCAAAGTTGCTTTCTTTACCGGATGCATGGTCGATTACAAATTCCCTGAAATTGGACATATGCTAGTTGATGTTTTAAAAGAAAATGGAATTGACATTGACGTTCCAGAAGGCCAAGTCTGCTGCGGTTCCCCACTTTTAAGAACCGGCCAGATAGATATAGTGCAGGAACTTGTTGATAAGAATAAGGAAGTTTTCAAGGATTATGATACTGTGATTACCGTTTGTTCAGGCTGTGGAGCCACTTTAAAGAATAATCATCCCGAATTTGGATCCAAATTAAACGTAATGGATGTTAGCGAGTTTCTAGTGGACAAACTCGATGCAAGCAAAATGAAAGAAGTGAATATGACCGTAACCTATCATGACCCATGTCACTTGGGAAGAGGCCAAGGCATCAAAGATGCACCAAGAAAAATTATTGAAATGATTCCAGGTGTGGAATTTGTAGAGATGAAATATCCTTGCCAATGCTGTGGAGCTGGCGGGGGAATAAAATCTGGAAAACCTGAAATTGCGCTTGACTTGTCAAAATCAAAAGCAGAAATGATAAAGGAAACCTGTGCTGAAGTCGTTATTACAATTTGCCCATTCTGTGAATTAAACTTGCAAGATGGTTTGAATGCAATAGGTTGTGATAATATCAAATCTATGCACATTCTTGAATTATTAAAAAAAGCTTATGAATAATTGTAATTAGGAGTTGATTAAGATAGGAGACACTGCTGTAAGCGAAGAAAAAGTTGTGGATACCACTACTTTGGCTTCACCAAAAAATGAGGAATACTCAAAAGCAGAGAAAAAATCAACTTCAACCAAAAAATCAAAATCCAAAACCCAATCCAGAGGGACAGGCAGGCCAAAACTTACAAAAGCCCAGGAAGAAAAAGAGATAAACCAATTTAAGGAAAACATCTACATTGTGTTTGTCGAGTGTGAAACTCCGGGAAATATAGGCTTTCTTGCAAGGACCATGGCAAACTTCGGATTGAAAAACTTGATACTTATAAATCCTCCAAAACTGACCAACGAGGCATACTATCAGGCAACACATGGAAAATACATTGTTGAAAGTGCTAAAATCTACAATACCTTGGATGAATTCTACCAATCCCAAAGGATTGACTTCAAGGTTGCCTCAACCGGCATGGCCGGAGGAAGTTATAACTTAAATAGAATTCCCATCAGACCGGAAGAGCTGGGAAAAACATTGAATGCTTCAAATAAAATAGCAATTTTATTTGGAAGGGAAGGCGACGGACTTTCAAATAAGGAAATCGGAGACTGTGATATATGCGTTTCCATTCCAACAGATCCGACCTATCCGATAATGAACATATCCCATGCGGCGGCAATCATATTCTATGAGCTGTTTAAGAACAGACATGACTATGGCGTTGAGGGCCTGCAGGAAAGCACAGCGCTTGAAAAGGAATATCTGCTGAATGATATGAATGACCTAATCAATAGTCTGGACATTCCTGACCACAAAAAGAAAAATGGCTTGAAAGCATTCAAAAACATCATAAACAGAGCGTTTATTACCGGTAGAGAAGCACATACCCTAAAAGGGATATTAAGACGATTAAAAAATAAATTAGGTGAAGAATGAGACGAATCAGATTTGTTGACATAAGCAGGTTTATCTTGAAATACATCTTCAATTGGAGATTCTGGATAGCTGAAATTACAAAAAAATCAAAGACCTACAGAAAGCTGATTGACAAGATGCTTTTTGAAGATGACGAGATTGTTGTAATCCCAAATACAATCAAAATCAACCAGAAAATCGAATCTGATGGGTCTGAATTCCTGCCGACAGACATTATCAAAGAAGTGATTAAACGCTGCGACGATATAGTAATCATGAACAGCTGCCTTTGCAGAACTTCAAACAACTGCCAGGACTACCCGCAGGATCTTGGCTGCATATTCCTGGGACCTACAAGCAAAAAGATTCCACCTCATGTCGGCAAAAGATCCACTGCCGAAGAGGCACTTGACCAATTGAAGAGAGCTGATGAGGCCGGCTTGAGCCACATTATCGGCAGAAATAAAATAGACACAGTCTGGATGAACATTAAGCCTGGAATAGGCCTTTTAACAATATGCCATTGCTGTCCATGCTGCTGTCTGTGGAAGGTCTATCCGAATCTGGACACTGAAATCAGTGACAAGCTGGAAAGGCTGGATGGCGTTCGAGTGGAACTGCACGAAGAGAACTGCAAGAAATGCAAAAAATGCCTTGATGCCTGCATGTTCCAGGCCATTGACATGAAAAACGGCAGAATAACCATTGACACCGACATCTGCAGAGGATGCGGATTGTGCACCAACAGATGCAAATTCGATGCGATTACAATCGAGTACGATGATGCGACCATTGACAACGTGGTCAATAGAATGGACAATTTATATGAAAAAGAAATATAACGATTATTAAAATAATTTGTGTGAAAATATGGCGATTTTAAGTGACAAGACTATAAGAGAATACTTAAAGGAAGGTAAACTCGGTATTGAACCTTTAAAAGATGAAAAACAGATACAACCATCTTCCGTTGACATGAGATTGGGAGACGAATTCAAAGTATTTAAGGTAATCAGAAAGCCTTACATCGATCCGAAGGATGAAGAGGACATCTCATCCTACATGGAATCAACAACCGTCAAGAAAGGCGATGCATTCATAATACATCCAAATGAATTCGCACTGGCCACCACCCTGGAATACGTCAAGATACCTGATGATTTGGTGGCTAGGGTTGAAGGGCGCTCAAGCATGGGGCGTTTAGGCGTTACAATGCATGTTACAGCAGGCTTTATCGATCCGGGATTTGAGGGAAAGATTACCTTGGAAATCTCAAACATCGGCGCAATGCCTGTTGCACTATACCCCGGACAAAGGGTATGCCAGATAGTGTTTGAAACAATGACCACACCTTCAGAAGTGCCTTATGGACATCCGGACAGAAGCAGCAAATATATGGGACAGACCAGTCCGGAAAGCAGCAGAGTTAAATTAGATTATGAATTGAAAAAAGATTAGGAGTTAATGTTTATGAATCATGACAAAATGACAAATATAAGTGCAAAAAGAGGATTTTTATGGCCATCTTTTGAAATCTACTCAGGAGTATCCGGATTTACTGATTATGGTCCTCTCGGAGCAAGCTTAAAAAATAATATCATGCAAAAATGGAGAAGACAATATGTCTCAGGTGAAGGATTTTATGAAATAGAAGGCCCTACCGTAATGCCTAAAGAGGTTCTAAAAGCATCCGGACATGTCGATAACTTCACAGACCCCATGTGCAAATGTGAAAAGTGTGGGGAAGTATTCAGAGCAGACCACATTATTGAAGAGGTAATTGGCGAAGATGTGGAAAGCCTTGAGAATGAGGAACTTGACCAAATCGTGACCGACAACAATATCGTATGTCCGGAATGCAGTGGAAAATTATCCGATATCTGGAATTATAACTTGATGTTTAAAACCGAAATTGGAGCAAAGGGAGATAAAGTAGGTTATATGAGACCTGAAACTGCTCAAGGAATATTCATTTTATTTAAACGTTTAGAAAGATTCTTTAGAGGAAAACTTCCATTCGGAGTTGTTCAACTTGGAAAAGCTTATAGAAATGAAATTTCACCAAGACAAGGAGTTATCAGGCTCAGGGAATTCACACAGGCTGAAGCTGAAATATTCTTGAATCCTAAAGATAAAACACATCCTAAATTCGCACAAATTGAAAATGAAGTCTTACGCTTAAATTCACAGGAAGTTCAGGAAAATAATTTAGAACCGATAGAAATCACTGCTCGTGAAGCATTAGACAAAGGTATTGTAGCTAATGAAATGCTTATCTACCAATTATACTTAGCACGCAAGTTTTTAACTGAAATTGGAATTCCAGAAGATGCATTAAGGTTCAGACAACACTTAAAAGGAGAGATGGCTCATTATGCCCTTGACTGTTGGGATGTGGAAGCCAATACCGACAAATATGGTTGGATTGAAATTATTGGAATTGCAGATAGGGGAGACTATGATTTATCTTCACATTCCCAGTACAGCAATGATGAATTAAATGTATTTGTGGAATATGACGAACCTAAAAAAGTTCAAAAGACCATTGTAAAACCTAATCTATCCAAATTTGGACCTATATTTAAAGGAGACTCACCTAAAGTAAAACAAGCCATTGAAGATGCTGATCCCGAAGACATTAAAAAAGCACTTGAAAGCGAAGGTAAATTTACAGTCGAACTGGACAAAGTTTATGAAGTAGACAAAGATTTACTTATCTTTGAAGATGTTGAAGAAGAGATTACCGGTGAAAAAATCATTCCACACGTAATTGAACCTTCATTCGGTATTGACCGTATACTTTACACTGTTTTACTGCATTCATTCACTGAAACTGATGACAAGGATTACTTCAAATTTGCAAAATCAGTAGCACCGGTTCAAATTGGAGTATTTCCTCTTGTGAATAAGGAAGGTCCTCGTGAAATCGCTCAAGAATTAACTGAAAACTTGAGAATGGCCGGATTTAGAGTAGAATACGATGCAACCGGAACAATTGGAAAAAGATATGCTAGAGCTGATGAAATTGGTGTTCCTCTTGCCGTTACTGTTGACTTTGATACCCTTGAAGACAACCAGGTAACCGTAAGGGACAGGGACACAGAAGCTCAAGAAAGAATTCCAATTGCCGAGCTTGCCGGATATTTAGAAAAATATTATAAATGAGTTTAAAACTCATTTATTATCCCTTTTAAAATTTTTAAACAGATTATATGCCCATGTGATGGAATCGCGATTTTTAGAAATCAATAATCTATTCTGATCAAAATTACCATCATCCTTAAACAATCCTAAAATCATTACATTATCAGTTACAATCAATAGGAAGTTGATGTTTTTATTATATGATGATAAATTTTTTATATTTGACTTCTCTTCAAAAATATGTGAAATATTTCGAGAAACAATAGCCTCTACACTTTTTTTAGACTTGACAAGTTTATTCAACTGCTTGTTGAAGTTTTCATAGTAAAATGGTAAAATGCACTTCACGCAATTCGCTTTGGATAGGGCATCTTCAATATAGTTATAAGTCCTGTATGCATCAATGTCTCCTGACTCTATCAGACTTGTCTGGCCTAAAAGATATAACTCAGCAATTGAATCATTAGGAATCATATCAACCAGATGCTTGTCCAGTATGTTAAAGAATTTTGAAATCACATCCATAATTTCATTCAGCTCCAAAATATTTTCAATTTCGATTCTCATGGAATTGGATAAGTAATATTTACTGGATTCCCTGTAAACAAAGCCATTCAATTCCAGATTATGCATTGTGCTGGATACTGAGCTATAACTCAATCCTGTTTCTTCAGTCAATTCTTTCATATTTTTAGGGCATTCGTATAAAGTAGCTAATATTTTCAACCTTGATAAGGAGTTTGTCAAATATTTTACATCCTTTGAAATAGATTCATAGTCTTTTAGATAATTATTGTTGTTTTCGTCCACGGTAAATCACCTGATAGTATTACTTATTATAGTAATTAGTATTACTAAAGATATATAATCTCTTGAAGTGAACAAATGCAGAAAATAACATGTGCAAAAACTATAAAAACAAATAAATTTTGCCCATATTTTTTTAAACCAGAATAAACAAATCAAATATTAACTAAAAATTCAAAATGGGATAAATATGATTGATACACATATGCATGCAGATTCAAGAAGTGGAGAGGATTTTGAGAAAATGTATCTTGCAGGAATAGACACTGCAATAACATGCAGTTTCTACCCTTACAGAATAGAGCATGAAATGATTCTTCTAAACCACCTGAACAGAATTCTGGAATTCGATACTAAAAGAGCTAGAGAACACGGGCTTGATTTGAAAGTAGCTCTTGGCATTCATCCGGCAAACACAAATATCCAACCGGACATCATTTTTGAAAACCTTTACCAATGGATTGAAAGCAAATCGATTGTGGCCATTGGTGAAATCGGGCTTGAGGATTTGACTGAAAGCGAAATCGACATATTCAAAAGACAGCTGGACATTGCCGATGAGACAAACTCAAAAGTGATTATCCACACTCCAAGAAAAAACAAAAGTGAAGTTTTAAAAGAGATTATGAATATTGTTCCAGAGCATTTGGACGAATCACAAGCTGTCATTGACCATATCAATCCAAATGTTATTGGAGATGCGGTTGATTCAGATTACATGTTAGGCCTAACAGTTCAGCCCCAGAAAATGGAAAAGGAAGATGCAATATCCATTTTGGACGAATACGGCTTTGATAGATTTTTATTGAACAGCGACATTAGTAACAAACCATCCGATCCCCTTTCAGTGGCAAAAACCATTCGTGAGCTTCAAAGGATTGGATACAGTGAAATTGAAGTCAATAAGGTATCCCATGAAAACGCTGAAAAATTCTTTAAATTAGGCACAATTTAAATACAATTAATAATTAAATAATACCATGGAAACAAATAAGATTACAATTATAGGATTGGTTATAATCATTGCAGTGCTACTTGTCTTGATTTGTTTGACCGTAATTCCCACCATGCAAAAAGAAGATTGCAACATAGAGATTACTAGCTCCGAATTACTAAAAGATAATGAAAATTTAACCGTCAAACTAAGTGACTCAAAAAACAATCCCCTCACCAATAAAAGCATTAGAATTTCATTAAACAATTCAGAAAACTCTCAAGAATATGCTGTTAAAACAGATTCTAACGGAATAGCCACATTAACACTATCTGAAGACAATGTCGGATTATATAATGTAACTTGCACCTTCGAAGGGGACGACACATACAGAGAAAGCTCCACTTCCAAGGAGATTACCATTGAAAAGAGTGTTGTGCAAGCAACAGAATCCACAAGCGCCGAAAATCCAATTGAATCCAACAGACCTAAAAATGACCCGAATTATAAAGGATACACTCCAAACCATGAAAGTGAAGTGGTTAACGGTTGGAATCCCGCTGACCACGAAACATATCGTGAACGCATGGATGATGGAACTGTGAAAATCCACTACGATGATGACTACTTCAGGCTTGTTGATGAAAATGGATATGTAATAACTTACGGTTATGGAGGATAGAATCCATAGCCTTTTTTATTTTTAAAAACAATAGTAATATTAATGATTGAAAAAATACCGATTCCCATTTGCGGGTTAATTCTTGCACTATTTTCACTTGGAAATCTATTAAATGATATCCATCCTTATTTAAAAGTGATATGTGGATTGACAGCGGGAATTTTTCTTGTCTTAATCTTATCCAAACTAATCTTATATCCCGACAGCATTAGAGAAGATTTCAAAAATCCAGTCATTGTAAGTAATTCCGGTACTTTTTCCATGAGTTTGATGATATTATCTACATATCTTGCATCTTTTGTGCCAGGTATTGCATATGGTGTTTGGATATTGGGTGTAGCTTTGCATATTTTGCTAATAATTTACTTTACCTATCATTTTATCATACGTTACTTTGATATTTTGACAGTCTATCCTAGCTACTGGATAGTCTATATCGGAATCACCATGGGTGCAATAACCGCACATGCACACAATCTTGACGAAATCGGATTTATATTCTTTCTAGTCGGATTTATTGCAATGATAATAACATTGCCTCTTGTAGTTTATAGATATCTAAAATATAGCGATATCCCTGATGCGAATAAACCGCTGATATGTATTTTCACAGCAGTCCTGAGCATATTGATTGTAGGGTATGTCAATTCATATAATGCAATATCAGTTGAGTTTTTAGAAGGGATGTATGTATTTGCATGCATATTTTACATGTTTGCACTAGTTAAATTGATGGAATACAGAAATCTTGATTTTTATCCAAGCTTTTCCGCATTCACATTTCCATTTGTAATAAGTGCCCTTGCAACAAAGGGAGTGATTTCAAAAATAGGTTCGAATATAGTTTTAAATAGTATCTTAACTGTACAAACAATCATAGCGATAGCTGCAGTGGGGTATGTAATTGTAAAATATGTAAAATTTTTAAGTAGAGATGAGTCCACTTAACTTTTTTTAATTAGTTTAACTTTTTTAGGGGAAAGGATAATCAAATTTCTTTCATCACATTGTGAAAGCAATAATGCTTGAGTGTCATATTTTTCCCTTAATATTCTAACTTTTTCACCAGCCAATTTGAAGTTAGCAGGGCTTTCCCTCTCCAAGAAAGATAAATCTATAATTACCGGATTTTTCTCTTCAAGGATTTGGTCAATCACATAGTTAACATCATCAATGGATTTTGGCCTAATTAGAACAATTTCATAAAATGAATGGTCAGGAATAATTACATAATCATCATAATCATCATCATATTCATCATAAATTGGTGTAGGTCTGGGCATTGATTCCGGATTAGGATTGATTTGAGGATCTATATCATCATTCTGTTGGGGCCTTTCATACTGAGGCCTATACTGGGATGAATCACTTCTCAGATTATTGATTTCTCTTTTAAACTCATCACCAAGTCCATGCAAAATATTTGAAAAACCGCCTTCACCACCCTTCTTATTGTTGGATGGAGTTTCTTCAAAACCTAAACTTCTTTTTAATGTATCTGTAAAGCCCATTTAAATTACTCCTCTAAATATTCAATTATGGCATCTAACAATTTAGATGCACCATTATTATAAACATCCTCTGCAGGCAATCCAAACTCTGATTCAAAAGATTGAATTGTCATATCAGCATCCGCATTCTTAAGATTAATGGATAAACCAACAACTTTTGTAGGTTCGACTGCTTCAATAGCCTTAATTTCTTCAGCAATGCCTTTTGGTTCTCTGTAAGGGTGATTTGGCCTGTGTCCAACAATAACTGCATCCGGAGCACATCCGATTAGAATACCCGCGGACAATCCCCTAGGGTGAGGGTTTCCATCTTCAGTTAAGCTAGACTGGCCTTCAACGAAAATAATATCTGGGTTTTTGTTGTCTTCCACATATTTAATAGCGGACAATACGGCAGCTGGAACATCCATAGCAGATAAACTTCCAGCTCTAAAGTTAAAATCAGTCGGTTCTTCCAATCCCATTTCATCAGTTGATATGATTGCAGGAGTTAAGCCTCGTTCCATAGAAGCCAAACCTAATTTTTTGGTTGTTGTCCTTTTACCGCATTCCTGAGAAGTCCCTCCCACGAATATTACCGGAGCCTTAGGAATATAGGATATTTTTGGTAAAACTTCACATGATTTTTCAGGAGCTATGCCTGCTATCCTTTCAACAACATCCAATCTCGGACCAATCTCTTTGATTACAACATTTTTTGAATCTGCAAACTTCTTTAATGATGAATTCTCACCAATTGACAAAGACCTGAATGAAGTGATAACATTTAATCCTGCATCAATGGCTTGAACCGCATATTTTAGTGCTGCCCCCTCAGCACCAATCGGCAACATGATGACCAGGGATTTGGCTTCTGGCGCACCTTCCAGACACTCCTCCAAGCTACATGCAACAGTATGACCACAGAATTCATTTCCCTGTTTTTTAACATTATCATCAATGAACCCAACAGCTTCAACGCCTTCCAAATTAGAGAATTTTTCTCCTCCGCCGCCACAACCAACTACAATGAACGGATTTAAATCTTGAATTTCTTTAACTGATTTTACTGAATACAACAATTTCACCCCTATAACTTATAATTTATAATTATCCCTGTAATTTATTATCCTACTATTTTTGAAAAAATCATAAAAATAATATTATATTATTAAATATAATTTTTCATATTAATAAATGTAAATGTTTAAAGACTAATAATTAATAAATATAATATTGATAAAAAAAATTAAATGGAGACCAATAGCATGAGAAAACCCTATGTTATTTTGATTGGAAGTGCATCAGGAATTGGAAAATCAACAATAGCCGCAGAACTAGCCAAACAACTCAATATAAAGCATTTAATAGAAAGTGACTTTATTAGAGCTGTCGTTCGTGGCATAATAGGTAAGGAATATGCACCAGCACTCCATAGTTCCTCTTACGATGCATATAAACACTTGAGAAACAAGAATCGTTATGAAGATTATGAAGACTTAGTTTCAGCAGGGTTTGATGAACATGCATCCTATGTAATTCCCGCTTTGGAAAAAATTATTCAACGGGCAATTACTGATTATGATGACATCATTATTGAAGGAGTTCATCTAGTTCCAGGATTAATCGATACGGAACAATTTGATGAATATGCCAACATATATTTCTTCATATTAAGTTCCGATGAAGAATCACACAAGGAAAGGTTTGTCAAAAGGGCTATTCAGATTCAAAGGGGTGGAAAACAACTGGATTTCTTTAAAGAAAATAGAATCATCCATAACCACCTATTAAAGCAGGCAGAAAAAAATGATGTTGACATCATAAAAGCCGAATCCATTGACAAAACCCTGGACAATATCTTAGCAATTATCAATAAGGCCTGCGCAACAATTAAATTAACTAATTCTGTTGATGAACTTGAAGATGTTATAAACATCATTATTAAAGAGAATAATGGGTCTCTTGAGAAAGTAACATATAATATCCCAGGATTTAAGGAACCGCTAGTTAGAAACATTAGTGTAAGCGATGCTGATTCTGCAGAGCAATTTATAAAAAACATTAATGAGGATGAAGACAAAAAGGAATACTTAACCAAATTATATGATTTGTCAGATTATAGAAATACGTCCATTTGTGCTTCAAATCAGGAAAAATTAGATAAAATTATTAATGAATTAAAAGAGAAAGGATATGTTTTAAATGAGTGAAAAAGAATTGGCTGAAATGATTATCAAATGCCCCGCATGTGGAATTGAAGGAGTTGCAAAATCCATAATGAAGGAACTTGAAATACCTCATTTTGGTAAAGTTTTAGAAACAACACTACTATGCCCCTCCTGCGGATTTAGACACAGCGATGTTATTGCACTTGAACAGAATGACCCCGCCAAATATGTTTTGGAAATAAATAAAAACAATTTATCCATCCGCGTTGTAAGATCACAATCTGCAACCGTCATGATTCCGGAAGTTGGCGTTAAAGTGGAACCTGGACCAAAATCCGAAGGGTACGTGACCAATGTTGAAGGGGTATTGACACGTTTTGAAAGTGCCGTTGAAAAAGCGCTTAATTTATTCGACGATAAAGAGTCACAGGTTAATGCCAAAAGGACATTAGCAGAAATTCAGGAGTTGAAAAAAGGAAATGGAACTGCAACACTGATTATTCTTGATCCTTTTGGACAAAGCAATATTGTCAGCGAAAAAGTGGAAATACTTGAAATCCCCGAAGAGGAATTGCGTGAATTGAAAACAGGTTTCAGCAATCTTGACGGCTAAAAAAATAATTTTATTTTTAATCTTCAGACAAATCCAGCCCGATTAGTCTCAACTTTGTTCTTTCCATTATTATTTATCAAATTAATTTTAAAAAAAATAAAGTAATAAGAGTTATTAATTAAAATAACTCAAATGTTTTCTGTTTGAGAATGGGAAAATTATTCTTCTTCCTCTTCCTCATCAAGATTTGCTGAAAAGTTTGTAAAGCTGTCTTCTTCAACAACATCTTTTAATTTTAAAGTTTTTTGAACATCCATAGCTAATGCATTACAATCTGCTTTGATAGCTTCTAAATGTAATAAAATTCTTTCTTTTTCTTGGTTAATCCTTTCGATGTTAGTGTATGGGTAAGTAGATTCCTTAAGCATTTCATATTCGATTGTAGTGTAAGGATAATCATTTAATTGCTTACATACATTTTTTAAAACATCGCCTAAAAATTTGTTCATTTCAACTTTTACTCTTTCCCTAATCATCTTGTCATCATCTAAGTTTTCCTTCATTAAACGGACAACTTCAGCTTTAGCGAAAGGTAATTTTTCTTCATCTTCGTCTATAAATTCTTCGTCTGTAATTTCATCTTCAGGCATAATAACATCTCATTCGATTATGTAAGAATATTGACCATATCTGCAATTTTTTATAAAAAATTAACAGTACATCAATATCTACATGAATATTTATCGGAAGTTATATATAAATGTATTGCTTAAATTGAAGAATTGGAGCAGTATTCAAGTAGTTTATAGTGCAACTTATAAAATAATTATAGGAAAAATTAATAATTTTGATACTTACAAAATTTTGAAAAATCGATTTAAAAAAATAAAAAATAGTAGCATTAAAGCTACTTTAAATTATCTTTTCTTTGAGAAATTGCCTCCCAAAAATATCATTGAAAACACAACAGAAATCAGTAAAACAACAAATGGATTTCCAGTAACATGCATTTCAGGCAAATAACTATTAAGTTCATCCAAATTGCTATTTTGAGTTGTATCATCATTAGGTTTTTTAGAGATTTCATCAGTTTCAGACACATTAACATCAACAGTGGCATTGTTGTTGTCCAGATTGTAATCAAATGTATCGCTTGTTGCAGACACCATATTCTTAACGATTCCTGCGCCTGAAGCCATTGCCCTAATATGCAGCTCAGCAGATTCTCCATCATCCAATGCATCAATTTTCCACACTTGGTCTTGCTCATCATAAATCCCTTTTGTAGCTTTAAATGATTTTAAAATTAATGAAGAGTCTAGAATTTCACTAACCTTAACATTTCGAGCTTCATCAGGACCATTATTAGCAATTTTAATGGAATAATCAATAGCATCACCAACCTTGTAGTAATATTTAGAAACTGTTTTAGTGATTGACAAATCACTGGCCGGAGCAACATTAATAAGCTCATCATCTTCATTATTTTCAGGATGAGGATCAGTTTCATCACCATTTACAACAACAACATTTCTAAATATGCCTGTTGAGGTTACACGACATATTATATCTAATTCTCTAGCATCATTAACCCCTAAATTACCGACAAACCAATCTCCATTTTCATCAATATATTCGCTAGATTCAACTAATTCCAATCCATTAGGCATGATATCCCTAACAACAACTCCAGTTGCACTGTTCGGGCCATTATTTGAAACAATAATATACCATTTGATTAAATCCAAATAATTTGGATTTGAATTATTAACTATTTTTACAACTGACAAATCAGTTAATGGATAAACGGTGATTGTTTCACTATCCTCATTATTGGATTTGTTTCTATCAACTTCAGATGAATTAGCAAATGCATTATTGGCAATATCACCCAATTTATTTGCAATGCAAGTGATGTTTAAATATTCTGTGTGTTTATTGTTTAGACGACCTATATTCCATGTAACACCATCAAATGTACCAATTGTGCTTGTATAACCTGAATATATTAATCCTTCATCCAATAAATCATATAAAACAACATTTGTTGCATCATCAGGACCATTATTTCTAATGGAAATTAACCAAGTGATTGTTTCGCCAAAGAAAGGACTGTCATTAGACACCTCTTTAACAACTTCCAAATCAACAGTCAATGGAACATCAATTGATTCCTTATCTTTGTTGTTAGATAGGTTTAAATCAACTTCTTCTGCAGTAATTGAAGCTACATTAGTGATTTTACCAGTTCTATTAACTATGCAGGTAATCTCCAATATTTGCTCTTCACCTTTTTCCAAGCAGCATACTTCCCATATTCCATTATCATAAATGCCTTTGCTTGCATTTACATAGGTCAATATTAAACCATTTGGTATAATATCCTTAACGGATACGGATGTTGCTTTATCAGGTCCATTATTTTTGGCTATAACAGTCCATTTAATGGTATCCCAATAGTTAGGGTTTGAATTGTTAACCAGCTTTACAACACTGACATCTGCAGTTTTTGCAACATCAATGCTTGCACTATCCTTGTTGTTTGATGGATTATAGTCAAATTCACGGCCGCTTACGGAAGCATTATTCTGAGTAAATCCTGTTTCATTGACCAAGGTGACTATGTTTAGCCTAACAGATCCGTTACTATCAAGCTCACCAATTGTCCATTTACCGGTAACATGATTGTATTTTCCGTTAGCATCATCGCTCTTCCAGACTACAGATTCAGGAAGCAAATCCCTCAATACAACACCATGAGCAATATCCGGACCATTATTTCGAACTAGAATACTCCAAGTGATGTAATCATTGTAATTTGGATTTGAAACATTCACTGCCTTAATTACTTCTAAATCACAGGCAGGATTGATGTAAACAGATGCATCATCCCTGTTGTTTGACAAATCATAGTCATACTGATTACCCTTAACAGATGCGACATTGACAATAGTTCCGGTTTTATTAACTCTACAGATTATTTTATAGGTCAATCTTTCGCCAACAGCCAACTTGCCAACCTTAATGACACCATTGGAATATGTTCCCCTCGGCAATACTGAATTAACATAAACAAGACCATCAGGCAACACATCAGTGACC
>NZ_JAZRHE010000008.1:0-4567 GCF_045644645.1 Methanobrevibacter sp. | reverse complement strand
CAGAGACCATGTTGATGAGAACTGCAAGAAATGCAGATACGTGAAATATTGCGAGGGGGGATGTCCTTACAATGCAATTGTTGCATATCAAACCCCGCAGGCGGTTGACCCGCAGTGCACTGCATATAAGATGATATTCGGCGAGGTTTCAAAAAGGATGAATAAGGAATTTGCAAAATCCGCCTTTGGAATGGGTGCACCCGCCCCCAGAAAGGAAGGCGATCCGTTCAGCATAATGGACCTTGCAATGAAATAGGGTGTTGATATGATTTGTGATGACTGCAAACACCTGGAACTTAGAAACAAGTACAAAATAGTATGTAAAGTTCATGAACATCTTCTGTTGGATGTCAAACAGTGTCAAAACTTTAAAAAGAAAGATGATGACCAGTGAAGGTTCGTTTTGTCTGCTGTTTTCAATTTTGATGTTTAAGCTTTGAAGGAATCATGCAAAAAATATTTTATCCCACTTTTTTTAGTGAAACTGCACAGGACAAAATCACGTCGAAATTAAAAGATTGGCATATTGAAATTGCAGGTGATGCCTTTCACTAATTTTATTGAGTAATACTGACTATATAAATGAACTCAAAAAAAGTAATACTTTTATATACTTCAACCTACAAAATAATAATTAGTAATACTGAGTATTTAAATGAACTCAAAAAAAGTAATACTTTTGGCTGTTCGGTACTTACTGGATTTGATTTTTTAATGTTATTTTAAAATCATGGAATAACTATTAAAAAATTTTTGAGTAATACTGGGTATTTAAATAAACTTAAAAAAAGTAATACTTTGAGGTGTTTTTTGTGATTGATGAAATAACTGATTTCCTGTTTGGTCTGAAAATGACTATCATTTCTGGCATATTTTTATTAATTGCAGTTATTTTCATGATTTTTGGAATAGATACTCCCATTTATTTGAACCCTGCATGGGGAACAGTAATAATAAGCGGCATCCCGATGCTGCTCCTTGCTATGACTCGGTTAATTCGTGAAAGATGGATTTCATCTGCATTATTGATTGCAATTGCCATGGTGGCGTCACTTTTGATTGGTGAAATATTTGCGGCAGGTGAAGTTGCATGGATTATGGCTTTAGGGGCACTTCTAGAGGATTGGACAGTCGAAAGGGCAAAAAAAGGTTTAAGAAATTTAATCAATTTAACTCCGCAGACCGGAAGAAGAATTATTGGTGGTGAGGAAGAAGTGATTCCGGTTAGTGAAATAAGAATTGGCGATACTTTAAGGATACTTCCCGGTGAAAGTGTCCCTGTGGATGGTGAAATAATCTCGGGAACCAGTTCACTTGACCAGTCAATCATGACTGGAGAATCCCTGCCGATTGACAAGGAAGTTGGGGATGAGGTGTTCTGCGGCACTATGAACATGTATGGAGCCATTGATATAAGGGCAACCAGTTTGGGTGAAAATTCTTCACTCCAAAAGTTGATTGATCTGGTGAAGGCAGCCGATGAAAAGCAAGCGCCGACACAAAGAATTGCTGACAAATGGGCAACCTGGCTGGTTCCTGTAGCATTGATAATAGCTATTGTGGCATGGCTTGCAACAGGTAACATTGAAAGGGGTGTAACCGTTTTGGTGGTATTCTGTCCATGTGCATTGATTTTGGCAACACCAACAGCCATTATGGCTGCCATCGGTCAGGCAACAAAATACGGCGTGTTGATTAAATCCGGTGAAGCTCTAGAGACATTGGGTGGTTTAAATACTTTGGTATTCGATAAAACCGGTACTTTAACTTATGGTAATTTAGAAGTTTCTGATGTTATCTCCTTAAAGGATAATCTGACTAGTGGGGATTTGCTTAAAATTGTTGCCTCATGTGAGAAATTAAGTGAACATCCCCTTGCAAAGGCTGTTGTAAAAAATGCAAAAGAAGCCCAAATCAATATTGAAGAACCTAAAAACTTTAAAATGTACCCTGGAAAAGGTGTTGCATGCAACAACTCATATGGTAAGGTATATGCTGGAAACTCCAAATTCCTATCTGAAAACAATATTGATGTGAATGTCGGCAGTCAATTGAACAAATTGAAAAGCGAAGGAAAAGCTTCAATCATCGTTGCATTAAATGAAGAGGTCATTGGATTGGTTGGATTATCTGATGTGATTCGTGAGGATTCTGCAAGCATGATTCAAAGCCTGCATGATTTAGGCACTGAAACTATACTGCTCACGGGAGATAACACAGAAACTGCTAATTACTTTGCCTCAAAGGTTGGAATAGGCAAGGTTCACGGTAATCTGCTTCCTGAAGAAAAACTCTCATGGATTGAAAAACTTAAAAAAGAAGGCAAAAAGGTTTGTATGATTGGAGATGGCGTAAATGATGCGCCTGCACTTAAGACAGCAGATGTTAGTGTGGCAATGGGGTCTGTTGGAAGTGATGTTGCAATTGAAGCCGCAGATATTGCGCTTCTGGGAGATGACATTGGAAAGATTCCATATCTCAAGAAATTATCAAACTCCACATTATTTACAATAAAGGCAAATATAGTTATTTCAATGACAATCAATGCTGTGGCAATTGTCTGTTCTGTTTTGGGATTATTGAATCCTGTGACAGGAGCTATTGTTCACAATGCAGGGTCCTGTCTGGTTGTATTGAATGCGGCATTGCTCTACGATAGACATTTCGACGATTCAATTAAGAAAATAGACACAGAGCATACAGAACATTCACATTATCACTTCCACAATGACACAGAACACTCACATTCCCATGAGGGTGTCAATATCATCGATGAAATTGTAACTGATAATGGAATTAAGCATATGCATGTTCACAAACATGCGCTGGATAGACAAAGTTGTGAGGCCTATCACAACTGATTTTTTCTTTTTTTCATCAAAACTAATATATAGTTTAACGAATAACCTTATTTGTAGGTATTAATATGAATGATAAAATAATTTTAGGACTTCCAAAGGGAAGTTTAAATAATGTAAAAAGAGGAAATACCCATCAACTCTTTGTTGATGCGGGTTATGAAGTCAAGGGTTACGAACCCGGTGACGAATCCTACGAAATTGAAATATTAAACGATGAAGATATTATTGCTTTTCTTACTCGTCCGCAATCCACTCCCGTTGAATTGAATAGGGGAATGGTTGATATAGCCATTGTCGGTGAAGACTGGATTAAGGAGGAATCAGTTTTAAGGGATACAAACACTATTAAAATCGGGGACCTGGATTATGGAAAAACCCGCTTGATTGTTGCCGTTCCTAAAGATTCCCCATATGATAGTTTATCAGATTTATTCAAAGCAAACAAAGATAGAAAAACCCCGATTTTGTGCTTCACCGAATATCCTAATTTGACAAGAAAATTCATCATGGAAAATGAAGCTTATCAGGAAATTTACGGGGATGCAGTGCCGTTTGTCCAGGTCAGAGGTTTGACTGATGGTGATAATGAGATGGTGCAGGTGATTAACTCTGATGGCGCCACTGAGGTTTACATTGCAAAAGGTGCTGATTTGATTGTAGACAACACCCAAACAGGAAGCAGCTTGAGAAAAGCAGGATTGAAAGAAATCGAAACTATATTGCATTCTTCAGCGGGACTTTATGCAGGCGTAAGCTGTACAGGTGAAAAGTTTGACAAGGCAAAAATGATTTACGAACAGCTGTTGGGAGCCATCACTGCCAAGAAATATTTTGATGTGAAATTCAACATTGCCAATAATAAGATTGAAGATGTGTCCAACTATCTGATTGACAATAGGCTTTGTGCAGATGAACCTACAATCACTCAGGGGTCTGATTTTTCACAAATCAATGTTTTAATTCCTAAATCAAAATTCCCTGAAATGGTTGACGCAATCAAAGGATTTGATGCAACTTCAATTATCAGAAATGATTTAAAACAGTTGATTGAATAATCATTTCATCATTTTCTTTTTTTTAAAAAACCGTTCAAATATTCCTTATTAAACCATCATGAGACTCTTTCAAAAACTTTGTTGATTTGAAATTTTTTGATGAAAATTAGTTTGTAATTTTTTATTTTGTCTAAAAATAGTTAAATTTAATAAAAAGGTGGAGTAAAAGTTTTTATTATGCTTAACCAAAAAACAAATACTCCAAATAGTATTTTAGATGTTAAACAATATATATTTTGCGATTCTAATGATGGATTTGTCCTTTTAGATCCTCGTTTTGTGAAAATTTTTAAATCCTGTCAAAAAGTTTTAAAATCTTTTGATTTAAGTTTTAAGAAGGATGTTCCTTATTTTAAAATGATTTTAGCTCGATGTCCATATTGTGGAACTCGTCATGTTGTAAAATATGGTTTTACAAAAAGAACATTAGTGTTTAAAGAAATTGGTAAAACTAAGGTGAAGTTCAGCGCTATATTTGTAAACATTGTGGTAAAACCTTTCAAACTGATTTAACACATCTTGTTGATAAAAACAGCAATTTTACGAATGAATTAAAAAGTGAATCAGAGCATTTAATTTCAGATTATCTGGGAAGCTTGAAAAATGTTTGTAAATCTTTTAAAAAATTCTTTGGAATCACTGTTTCGCATC
>NZ_JAZRHE010000007.1:0-1599 GCF_045644645.1 Methanobrevibacter sp. | reverse complement strand
GATTTAAATTCATAGCTATATCTTCCGCTTGTGATGATAATTGCTTTGTTTTTGCTACTGCTCAGAAAGATGAAGAAAGCAATCCAATGATTCAGATATTACATTTAAAGTAACAATATTAAATAATCTCCTGATACTATGCAAATTAAATGTGAGTTAAATAAAAAACGAATGACAAATCATTAAAATTTATCTAATGAAGAAAAATCTCTTAAAAGTTTTGGCCGTTGCAGCATTGGCAATGATTGCCGGTTACAATGTATATCAATCTCAAATTCATCCTGCAACAGAAGGTATGTCTGAATTGGCTTTGGAGAATTTAGAAGCGTTGGCGAGAGAAGAATGGGGTAACGGTACTTGTTACTGGGAACAGTTATATACAAGATGTACACCTACAGGAAAAACTCAAATTGGATGCCCGTGTGGAGCATTAGGATATAATGATTAATGAATGTGGCGAGGCATGTCATTAGTAATATGTCTCGCCTTATTGGTGAAAATTATGAAAAAGACAATTTACATATTACTTTTTTCTGTCTTATTGATGTCTTGCAGTGATAGAACTGATACGAATGATGTCTGTTCGTTGCAGCCACAAGAAGATTATTTGGAGTTTGCCATCGATGATGAAACTCGTATTCCATTGTTCAATTTATATACGTTCCAATGCGATGGGATAGATTATCTGACATTTTCCACTCAAGGAACACGCACAATATTGATATATGAATTGCAGACAGGCAAACTGATTAAAAAAATCGCTTATGAAGCAGAAGGCCCTAATAGTGTAGGTACTGACATATGGGGATTTTATGTAAAAGATTTCAATCATATTTATATACCCAATAATGACCGATCAATTATTTATGAAACTGATACGACCGGAACAATCAATAGAGTAATTGATTATACGAAAACGGTTGATGGTAAGTTGACGTTACCAGCATATTATGTCAATTTAAACAATCAGCAAATGTCTTTTATTGGTGATTCGTTATTTATCCCTCAAAAAATGAGTAATTTTTTAGATGCTGAATCCTATTGTCCGACAAGTGTTATAGTTAATATGAAGGATGGGAAAGTAAGTCCGTTTAAGATGCGCTTTCCTCAGTGGGCAATAGACAGGAATAATGATAAAACGATTGAAATCCCGTCATCTTATAGCATGGTTTACGATGGTAAAAAATTCGTTTATTCCTTTACGATGCATGAGAATATCTTCAGAGTAAATCCTTATACCGCACAAATGGAAGAATTTTCGGCTCGCAGCCGATATTTGCCAAAATTGAAATATACAAAAATGCCAGATGAGTTCTCGCAAGTTTTAAAGATGACATGTGAAACACCGGAGTATGGGAATATATTATACGATAAGTATCGTAAAGTATATTATCGCTTTACTCATTTAAAATCTGATTTGGATCATGAAGTAGAACATATAAAGATTTTGCATTCAGGGAAAATGGAGTTTAGCATCATGATATTGGATGAAGACTTCAACATTTTGGGTGAAACGAAATTTCCCTCGTATACCTATTTAAACAACATCTGTTTTATCAATGAAAAAGGTTTGTATATATCTACCAGCCACTTTATGCG
>NZ_JAZRHE010000006.1:0-4504 GCF_045644645.1 Methanobrevibacter sp. | reverse complement strand
ATTAAATTAAAC
Organism: Methanobrevibacter sp.; assembly: GCF_045644645.1. Classification (GTDB taxonomy): domain Archaea; phylum Methanobacteriota; class Methanobacteria; order Methanobacteriales; family Methanobacteriaceae; genus Methanocatella. The sequence continues at coordinate 4,492 of NZ_JAZRHE010000006.1, read as the reverse complement.
AGTCTTAAATTAAAAAATAAACAATATATTTAAATAATAATATGACCTAACTATTATTATAATAATTGTTAATTATTTATCATTATAAATTAACATGACGTTATCAAAAAAATAAGGAGAGAAACTTATGATAGATCTCAATAAGATGTTTAAACCTGAATCTGTGGCTGTTATTGGTGCTTCCAATACACCCGGAAAAGTAGGATACATCATTGTCGATAACCTTATCAATGATGGATTTGAAGGCGAAATATATCCAGTAAACCCGAAAGGTGGGGAAATCTTAGGTAAAAAAGCTTATGCAAACATTGCCGATGTTCCTGGAGATGTTGATTTAGTAATCATAACAATTCCTTCCCCATTTGTAAACACCGCTGTTAAAGAATGTGGTGAAAAAGGTGTTAAAAATATGGTGGTTATTACTGCTGGATTTAAAGAAGTTGGCGGTGAAGGAGCTAAACTAGAAGCTGAATTAACAGCACTTGGTAAAGAATATGGAATAAACATTATTGGACCAAACAGTTTAGGAATTACTGATTCACACACTCCATTAAACGGATCCTTTTCACAAATGATGCCACCAACCGGAAATATGGCATTTATTTCCCAAAGTGGAGCTATGATGGTGGCTATTATCGATTGGAGTGTAACTTCTGGAATTGGATTCAGTAAAGTAATCAGTTTAGGTAACAAAGCTGGAGTAAGTGAAATCGAATTATTACAATACTTGGCTGAAGATGATGAAACAGCTGTAATTATATGTTATCTTGAATCCATTTCTGATGATGAAGACTTTGTAAGAACCATGAGAGAAACTGCCCATAAAAAACCGATTATTGTACTTAAATCCGGTTCAAGTTCTGCCGGAGCAGAAGCAGCATCCTCACACACAGGAGCGCTTGCAGGAAGTGACTTGGCATTTGATACCGCATTCAGACAATCCGGAATTATGCGTGTAGAAACCATGGCAGAACTATTTGACTTAGGTTTGGCATTCTCCAAAGCACCACTTCCAAAAGGTGACAATGTAGCCATCATCACCAATGCCGGTGGTGGAGGCGTACTTACAGTTGACGCAATGGAAAAAGTCGGTTTAAACCTTGTTAAATTTGATGAAGAAACAACCGCAAGATTAAAAGAATGCGTCACTGAAGAAGGAAGTGCTAAAAACCCTATTGACGTATTGGGTGATGCACCGGTAAGCAGATACAAAGAATCTCTCGAAATCGTATTAAGTCAAGATGAAGTCGACAGTTTAATAATTATGGTTTGTCCTACCGCATCAGCAGACCCTGATGGAATCGCTCAAGCAATATTAGAAGAGAGAAAAGAATTTGACAAACCAATCATTGTTGTTAATATGGGAGGACCATCCTTTGAAGCTGCAAATGAAGCTTTAAGAGACAATGGGGTGCCAACCTATGTATTCCCAGAAACTGCAGTAACCGCACTTGAAGCAATGACAAGATACGCAAGGCTAGAATCTAGAGAGTATGATGATGTCATTGAAAAAATCAGTGATGTTGACAAAGATGCAGTGCAAGCAATATTCGATAAAGTAAAAGCTGACGGAAGAGACACATTGCTCGGTAGTGAAGCATACGCCGTGGCTGAAGCTTACGGAATTTCAGCAGCACCAATCAAATTATCCACATCTGCAGAACAAGCAGGTGAACTTGCCGAAGAAATGGAATTCCCAGTAGTGCTTAAAATTGCATCAGATAAGATTTTACACAAATCCGATATCGGAGGTGTGAAAGTTGGAATCAGCAGCGTGGAAGAAGCAAAAGCAACTTATGAGGAAATTATTGCAAATGCCAAAGCTGCACACCCGGATATTGTTCCTGATGGTGTAGAAGTCCAAAAAATGATGGACTCCGGTGAAGAGGTCATTGTCGGCATGATTAGGGACAAACAATTTGGACCTATGATTGCATTTGGTATGGGCGGAATCTATGTAAACCTCATCGAAGATGTTTCATTCAACCTTGCAAAAGGAATGAGTTCCCAAGAAATTGAAGAACAAATTGAATCAACCAAAGTGTCCAAACTGCTTGCAGGATACAGAGGAGAAGCACCTTGTGATGTGGAAGAAGTCAAAGAAGCTATTAAAAGAGTAGCTAGATTAACCTTAGACTTCCCTGAAATATCCGAACTGGATATCAACCCAATATTTGTATACGAAGAAGGTTCAAGCGCACTCGATATTAAAATTAAATTATAATTTCTCCAATTTGAGAAATTAACTCTTTTTTTTCTTTTTATTTATTATTTAACTATTTGACTGCTTTTTTTAAGGATGTGATAATATGAATCTGGACAACATCGGAATAAGGACTGATGAAAGATATGAATGTATTTATACAACTATCGACAGTGCAGGAAATAAGAACTCAGCGGCCATTGGATTGAAATATTTTGGCGAAGACAACATCGGCTGTAGGATATTTGAAGGCTCAAAGACCTTGAAAAACATTCAGGAAACTAGAAAATATGTGGTGAACATAACACAGGACCCCCTAATTTTCACAAGATCAACAATCGACAGACTTCCAGATGAATATTACACGGATGATGGCGATATCGCTATCCTAAAAGATGCGGGATCTTATATTGTTGTTAATGTAGTTGATATTCAAGAACAAAAAGCTGAAAATACACCAATTGACAATGACCAAAGCATATTTATGATTAAAGGCAAGATTGAAGAAGTTGTCATTCATGATGAAAGTGTTAAAGCATTTAATAGGGCACTGCCGGGAATAATTGAATGTCTTGTTAATTTTTCAAGATATAAAATCGTTGATGATGAAAAAAGAAGTGTCTATATGGAACGGGTCATTGAAAATGACAGAATGATTGGAAGAATCGGAAATAAACAGTCAAAAGAAGCGATGAATATTATTAAAGAAGAATACGAAAAAAATTAAAAAAAAGCATAGTTAATTAACTATGCTTCCCAGTACAAATCATTGTGGGATAATGTTTTGTTTAAAATACCAATATCCACTTCAAGTTTTTGGAATGCATCCACATCTGCTTTGAAAGTATTATTCAAACCGAAAATGAATGGGAAACTTTCTAATGATTTAGCTTCCAAACTTGCATCAGATACAATATCTTTAGGCAAGAGTTCCACTACTTTATCGGCACTGCCATTTTTAACATTTTCATTAATGAAGTTAGTGGCATTTTCATGAATAGCAATAATGTCTTTTGCAGTATCTTCATGGTTTTTGATAAAGTCATCAGATGCGACAACTACACAACATGGGTGATTTGGTAAGATAGCCATTGAATCAGCCAACACCTTATTATTACTGTCATTTGCAGCAATAGACACATAAGGTTGGAAAGTGATAATTCCATCAATTTGTTTTGTTTTTAAAGCATCATTCATTGAAGGAACTTTCATAGCAGAAATATTTAAGTCATCAGTAGACAATCCATTTTCTTTTAAGTAGTATGAAAGTAAAACATGTTGAATTGAAGCTTCACCAGGTGTTGCAATAGTTTTTCCTTTTAAATCAGCAGCTGAGTTAATTCCAGAATCCTTAGTTACAACAATTCCACTACCTTCAGTTTGAGCAGAAGAAATAACTTTAACAGGGACTCCTTTTGCAACAGAAGATAATACTGGAGCAATTCCTACATATCCAACATTGACTTCACCACTGGCCATAGCAGTCATCAAGTCTCCACCATTGTTGAATTGAACTAGTTCGGTAGTAATGTTTTTTTGTTTGTATAAACCTTGAGCATCAGCAACAAATAATGCTGCATCATGATCAGAAGGTAAATAACCTATCTTTACAGTGTTGTCTCCTCCACCCCCTAAGAAATCAAAGAGCCCTGCGCTAGCTGAACCCATTACTAAAAATACAGCAAGCACTAACACTAAAATAAATGCAAACTTTTTATTCATTTATATTCACCGTTAATTAATTTAAATTAATTACAATTATTAATATTACAAGTGTACTATAAATATATTACCACTTAACTTTATTAACAATTGTTATATTTTGAATCCCCAATAATAGTTTTAATCTAAAAAGATATAAACCTTTCCTAAAATATCATCCACCATAGATTATCTGAATCAATTGAATTTCATCACCGTCCTCAATTACACTTTCTTCAATTGCCAAATCACCATTTTGCTTTGCTACAATTGTTTGGGAAGACAAATTCAAGTCATCTAACAAATTTATAATTGTATAATCTTCTTTCAATTCCCTTTTTTCATGAACTTGTTTGAATTTTAAGACAAATTCCATCACATCACCTTAATATCTTATTACTTCTGGCAAAGTAAGATTTTATGTTACAGTTAATCTTGAGGCATTAATATTCTCAACAATTAAATTAACAATTGTTATATTATCTTTGTACAGTATAAAGTTTTCTATGAAAATACAAAAAAATTATTAAAAAACTATAAAACTGTTTAAAATATCCGATAATGTTTTAAAAATTAATTAGAAAATAA
>NZ_JAZRHE010000005.1:0-3364 GCF_045644645.1 Methanobrevibacter sp. | reverse complement strand
ACGGTGTTGCATCTTTGCCGATTAATTTAAGGGCAGGAACCTATGAAATCACTGCGGAATACAACGGCAAAGTAATAACCAACACAATAACTGTAAACAATGCATAAAATTAGGCTTATAATATTATAAGCCTAAAATTTTTTTCTTTTTTTTTTAATTCTGGCTTTTGACTGTTCCGTGATTTTTTTTATACATCAAAATTAACTGTCATATTTTTTCAGTGTTTTATCTTTTCAGCTTCTTTTCATTCATTAAATGGATATTTTTTTATATATCTTTTTATAGATTTTTAATTATATTGAATGATATTTTTTAGTTTATTTATATGGAAAATATCTGTTTTATCAAAATATTTTGAAGGTAGGTGAAAATGAAGTTCAAAAAGAGCATGCTTATTTTGATTCTTGCTGTTTTTCTCATTAGCATTGCGGGCGTATGTGCCAGTGATGTGAATGATACGGAAATGGCTAGCCAAGATTCTACAACAGTGGAATTGGCTCAAATTGATGAAAATGATGATATAAGTTCAGCTGATGAAAGTCAGGTAGTCGGCCAAACTGATAATCAAGAGATAATAAGTGCGGATGGAAATGGAACATTCGCTGAATTGGAAAGTGAAATTCGAAGTGGATACAATTCCATTATAACATTGGGAAGGGATTATGAATATGAAGGATCAGGATACTCTAGTGGGATAGCCATTACTGAATCCATAACTATCGATGGACAAGGCCACACAATCAACTCCAAAGGTAAAGTAAACATATTCAATGTTCAGGCAGATAATGTAATAATCAAAAATATTACATTCATAAGTAGTGGAGGTGCAGATCTAAAACCTGCTATCCAATGGAATTATGCACGGGGTACTGTTTCTGATTGTGTTTTTATAAACTATCTTAATTTTCGTGGCGGAGCTATTTACGGAGAGAATTCCTATTGTAATATCTCTGGTTGTGTTTTTACAAGAAATTCTGCTCAATTTGGTGGTGCTGTCATGTGGTTGAGTGGCCAGTGTCATATTTCTGATTGTATTTTTGAGAAAAATACTGCCGAACAGGAAGGTGGCGCTCTCTTTTTGGTTAGCGGTTGTACTGTTTCTGATTGTATTTTTGTGAGCAATTCCGCTACTAATAAAAATGGTGCTGCTATCTACTGGAATAATAATAATTGTGTTGTTACTAATTGTTATTTTGTAAAAAACTCTGGTTCAAATGTTGTCTATTCATACGATGCTGAAAATATGGCAGTCAATTATAATGTTTTCCTAGACCATAATTGTAGGGAAATTTCTTTTCATCACGAGGATTCCAGTTTGAATAATGATTACAACTGGTTCGGACATAATGCAACCAATTATATGGATAATCCTAATGTGGATGGATGCAGTGTCTGGCTGTTTTTAAATGCAACAGCAAATCCGGATGCAATCTCTATTTTTGGTTCCTCAGACATTGTGTTTAAATTATATGTTTATGACTCTTCTGGGGTATCAGAATTTGATAATAGTCGTTTGAAAGCAATCAACTTAACATTGACTCCAACAAATGGGAATGTCAACATTACTGAAGTTGGACTGGATGAACCTGTCCGGTTCAATCCGGAGGATTATGGAATAGGCAAGATAACAGCGAAAATAGAAAATGTTAGATACACCACAACATTAAAAATCGCAGATGGAACAACATTTTCTGACTTAAATTTTGTCATAAACGGCAATAATAATGACACTATTGTTTTGGATAAGGATTACACTTATGACCCTATATTTGACTCTGATTTAACAGAGGGCATAGTCATTAATCGTCCATTGACTATTGTCGGAAATGGTCATACATTAAATGCTACTGGGCTGGCTAGAATATTCAGTATTCAAGCAAATAATGTAGTAATCGAGAATATTACATTTGTTAACGGTAATGCAGATAGACACGGTGGTGCAATCAGTTGGAGGGGTAACAATGGTAACCTTTCTGATTGTATTTTTGTGAATAATTCTGCTGGTTATGATGGTGGTGCAGTCGATTGGAATGGTGACAATGCTATTGTTTCCGGTTGTATTTTTGTGAATAATTCTGCTAGTCAGAATGGTGGTGCAGTCGATTTGGGTAGTGATAATGGTATTGTTTCTGGTTGTAGTTTTGTGAATAATTCTGCTCGTGATGGTGGTGCCGTCACCTTCGTGGGCTATAAAGGTATTGTTTCTGGTTGTAGTTTTGTGAATAATTCTGCTAGTCTTGATAGTGGTGCTATCATTTTAAGTCAAAGTGATGAGAGTATTGTTTCTAATTGTAGTTTTGTGAATAATTATGCCGATCGTCAGGGTGGTGCTATCTCCTGGTCGTATACCAAAGATGGTCTTGTTTCTGATTGTAGTTTTGTGAATAATTCTGCTCGTGATGGTGGTGCTATCATTTTGCAGGTCTGTCATGGAGGTAGTGTTTCTGGTTGTAGTTTTGTGAATAATTCTGCTTGTGAGGGTGATCCTGCTTATCAGGGTGGTATTATCCATTGGGAAAATTATGAAGACGGTAATGTTTCTGGCAATATTTTTGTGAATAACCGCGCTAACTTTGGTATTATCTATTTCGATAATTATTTTGATGGTCACTTGTCAGTCAATGATAATATTTTCCTGAATAATGATGATGTTGCAATTTATTTTGTTAAAAATGATTCCAGTTCCAATGCTGATTATAATTGGTTTGGAAATAATGCAACCAATTACGATACAGAACCGGTAACTACTAATACAGGAATTACTACTTGGCTGTTCTTGAATGCTACAGCAGATCCGGATTCAATTTCAGTTTCTGAATCATCCGATATCTTGTTTAAATTGTATTCATATAGTGCTAGTGGAGTGTCTGATTATGATGACAGCAAATTGCCTGTCGTTAATTTAACTGTCACTGCAAATAATGGTGATGTTGATGAAAGCATTATTGCATTAGGAGACTCTGTTGAATATACTTATAATGGTGGCGGTGAAGCCAGCGTTACTGCTGCAATAGAGAATGCAGAGTATACTGTTGTATTGGATGTTGCTAAGGCAAATTCCATTTTGTCTGCTGATGATCTTGAGATGGCTTATAGGGATGGTTCCGCTTGGATGGTTACTTTGACTGATGTTAATGCTAATCCTATTGCAAATGCCGTTGTTAAAGTGGGCATTTTGGGTAAGGTTTACAATCGTGTGACTGATGCTGATGGTGTTGCAAGCTTGCCTATTAACTTGATTTCAGGCACATATGCAATCAATGCTACATTTGAAGGTGATGGTGATTATGAATCTTCATTTGCCGATGCTACTGTGGTCGTTAATAGGGCTGCTGCTGTTTTGACCGGTTATGACTTGGAGATG
>NZ_JAZRHE010000004.1:0-5678 GCF_045644645.1 Methanobrevibacter sp. | reverse complement strand
TTCAAAAAACAATGCCAAAATCAAGAAAACGAATATTCAAGACCACACGAGGTGTTTTAAAACGAATCTATCGCAGAGATCTAATTTGGAATAACAACCGCAAAAAGGATTTGGAAAATCAACAAAGTTTTTGAAAGAGTCATTATATTTCAAATGCTCACTTTAACTATATATAATTAAAAAAATTAAATGTTTAATATGGAAAATTTACCAACTGATATTAAAAAAATAATTAATAGCGCTTATCCCTACATTGAAGAATTTAACCCTGCACAAAAAGCAGTGATTGAATCAGGATATTTAGATGACAAATCAAACTACATCATTTGTATTCCTACAGCAAGCGGAAAAACCATTTTAGGAGTATTGCCTGCACTTAAAACAATCCTCAATGGAGGAAAAGCGGTTTATGCCGCGCCGCTTCTTTCAATACAAAATGAAAAGGTAAAAGAATTTAAAGCATTTGAAGAACATGGAATCAATGTGGGAAAACATCCCTCCAGCGCAGATTTATCAGTTATGGTTTTTGAGTCATTTGATGCGCTTACAAGGTTTTCATGGGATGCATTAAGGGATGTTGATACATTAATTATTGATGAATTTCATATGATCGGGGAATATACAAGAGGCCCTACACTTGAAGCTGCAATTACAAGAGCCAAAATCATCAATCCCAGTATGAGAATAATTGCCCTTTCAGCCACTTTGAGAAATATTGAAGAAATTGAAGGTTGGCTTGAAGGAACCTGTGTTGAACATGACTACCGGCCGGTGCCCCTTCACAAAGAAGTTTTGGATGCTGAAATGTTCAATACAAAAAATAAAAATGATGTTGTTGTAAAAGTAATTGAAAAAGCTATTAAAGACAAATCACAAGCATTGGCCTTTGTCTCAACAAGAAGATATACTGAAAGTCTAGCAACTTACGTTTCCGGGAAAATCAACAAAAAAATCAATGTAGATCAAAGAAAAAGATTTAAAGAAGTTTCCAAAAAGCTGCTTGAAGTTCCAAAGAAAAAAGGTTCCCTTCCAACAAGCACCTGCCTCAAATTAGCGGAAGTTGCTGAAAAAGGCGTTGCATTCCACCATGCAGGATTATTCAATGAACAAAAAGAAATTATTGAAGACGAATTCAGAAAAGGGAACATATTAATGATTACTGCAACTCCAAGTTTAATGTATGGAGTTAATCTGCCTTCAAAATCTGTTGTAATTAGAGACCATACCCGCTGGACCGGCAATGGTCCGCAGCCAATCCCTGTTTTTGACTATGAACAAATGTCCGGAAGAGCCGGCAGACCCCAATATGATGATGTCGGATACTCTTATCTTATTGCAAAAACAATGGATGAAGCTCTAAACCTTGAAGAATATTACATTGAAGGTGACATTGAACTGACCAATTCAAAATTAGTTGACAATAAAGACGCAATCTACAGACAGATAATAGCTCAAATCGCATCATCACTTTCCAAAAATTTAGATGAATTAACAGACTTTTTTGGAAAAACCCTTTACGGATATCAAATGAGCAATAATCCATCAATGGCACTATTCGCAGAGGACAGCTTAAGATATGAACTTGAAACCGCCTTACAGTTCCTACTTCAAAATGGAATAATAAGGGCAACCCCCGAAGGTCTTAAAGCAACAGAATTCGGTAATTTAATAGCAAGGTCAAACTATGCTGTTGAAACCGCAGTGAAAATTAAAGAGTACATTTCAAACATTAGCGAATTTAATGAAGAGGAATTCATTTATGCATTGTCTGAAACTCCAGATCTGCCATTAATATCATTTAAGGGAAGAAAATCAAAAGACCCCGTTCGTGACAAATTATCTGAAGCGGGCTTGTTTGCCGTAGATATTGGAAACCCCGAAGCGACTACAGTATCCCTAATTGAGTGGATTGATGAGAGAAGCGAATATGAAATTGAGAACAGGTACAATGTTTATTCCGCTTCAACTAGAAGATCCGCTTATGAAGCTTCACGACTCATAATCTTTGCTAAGAAAACATCTGAAGTTTTAGGTGATTATTCCAACCTAAAGGAATACGATATGCTGTCTGCCAGATTATATTATGGTGTTAAAAAAGACATTATTCCATTGGTTGTCGGCGTTAAACGTCTTGGAAGAAAAAGAGCTAGAAATTTAGTTAATGTATTTGGAACCGACTTAAGCAATGTTTCCGAAAATGAATTACAAAAAATAGAAGGAATCGGACCCAAATTAGCTTCAAAAATCAGGTTATTTACTGATAATTAAAAAAAAATAAAAAAAGAGGGGAGTTATCCTCCACCTTCAGCAACATTAGAATCCAGTTCAATGTTTTCTAAATCTAATGCTTTTTCTTTTAGTGCTTCAATATCGATTTCATCATTACCATCATCGAAAGATACTTTCTTTAAATCTTTCTCATCCAGTAATTCGACTAAATCTGAACGATACCATAACTCGGTTTTTTTAATATTTACCCAATCTATGCCATTTTCTGTTTTCAGGTCAACAATTTCCCCAATTGTTCCTGTATCAACATATCTGACATGATCGCCGATAGCAAGTTCTTTATCTCTTGCATCAAAAACCATACTAGATCTATTCATCTTCAATTTTAACTTCAACAGTCTCTGCGTCTGATTCTGCTTCTTCTTCGGCTTCTTCCTCTTGAGTGATTTCCTTGTTTAAGATAACATATGCACCAATGGTTGCAATATCATCAAAACTTATTTCAAGTTCGTCTCTGGAGAAGATGTTTATTTGTAAAGTTAAAGTAATTTTTTCGATTTTACCAGTTTCTGTGTTAAAATCTACATTGTCAATTTTTCCGACTACATTTGCATTTTTATCTAAAACAGTTGATCCTATAAATTCTTTAATTTTCATAGATATCACCTTCGTAATATATTATTATATTTAAATCACTAAATATTTAAATGAAACTATAATATATATTTAACTATTATTGTAAGAGGATAAAAAATGGAAAAAGCATGCAGAACCATAATTAACGATATTCTTGAAGGTAAAATCACTACACGAAAAGAACTTGAAGTTGAAAAAAGGCAACTATGCCGTGATTTAAAACTGTCAAGGTTCATGAGCAATTCTGATATTTTAGAATACGCAAAACCTGAAGAAAAAGAAATTGTTTCTGGACTTTTAAAGAAAAAACCAACAAGAACAATGTCTGGTGTTGCAATAGTTGCTGTAATGTGCCATCCCCACAAATGTCCTCATGGAAGATGTTTCTATTGTCCTGAAAGCGATATTGCTCCCCCAAGTTATACTGGTGAAGAACCGGCAGCACTTAGAGGAAGAATGTATGAATTCCATCCATATGTTCAATGTTTCAATAGGTTAAAGCAGCTTAAAAAGATAGGTCATCCTATAGATAAAGTCGAATTAATCATAATGGGCGGGACATTCCCATCAAGAGACTTGTGTTACCAGGAATGGTTTACATCACAATGCCTAAAAGCAATGACCGACTTCGGACTGATTATTGAAAACAAACCCGACAATTATGATTACAATTTAGATTATGATGAAATCAGAAGCTTTGAAAATGGAGTTTTAAAATCATACCCTCCAAGCGATTACGTTCTGATTGATGATGTCCAAAAAGCAAATGAAACTTCCAAAGTAAGATGCGTTGGAATGACCTTTGAGACACGTCCCGATTATTGTAAACAGGAACACATTAACAGGATGTTGAACTTTGGAGTTACAAGAGTCGAACTTGGTGTTCAGACATTGTCGGATGATTTGTATATAAAAATCAAAAGAGGCCATACGATAGCTGATGTGATTGAAGCCAATCAGCTTTTAAGGGATTCCGCCATAAAAGTGGCCATGCATATGATGCCGGGATTATTTGTTGATGAAAAGCAAGATTTGAAAATGTTCAAACAATTATTCAGTGATAACAACTTCAAACCTGACATGCTTAAAATATATCCTTGCCTTGTCACTGAAGGCAGCGAATTATATGACCTTTGGAAAGAAGGAAAATATGCCCCGTATACCGATGAGGAGGCTGTTGAACTAATCGTGGAAATCAAAAAGATTCTTCCGAAATGGGTCAGGACCATGAGAATTCAAAGAGACATTCCATCAACACTAATTGAAGCGGGGGTCAAAAAATCCAACCTTGGAGAGCTTGTCTACAATAAACTGGAGGAAGACCACATTGACTGCCAGTGCATAAGATGCAGGGAAATCGGCCATAAAAAGACCACACAGGAGTATTCCCTGGATGATTTTGAATTGTTTAGAGAGACCTATACCGCCTGTGAAGGAATTGAAAACTTCATATCCATTGAGGATATCAATGAAGAAAGTATTGCAGGATTCTTAAGATTAAGGTTCCCATCAAAAAATCATTTCAGAGAAGAAATAAGCGACAGAACGGCGCTTGTTCGCGAACTGCATGTATATGGAAATATGATTAAGATTGGAGATAAAAATCCTAAAATAGGTCAACACACCGGATTTGGCGAAAGACTGCTGAAAGAAGCTGAAAACCTGGCTATTGATAATGGAAAAGAAGAAATTGCAATAATCAGCGGAATAGGATCCAGAAATTATTATCGCAAGTTCGGATATGAAAAAGTCGGACCATACATGATGAAAAAAATATGAAAATATTTAAATAGTTCATTCGTATATATACTAACTAATTATAATGTGAGTGGTGAATATGTACAATATAAAAAATTCAAAAGAATTGGCAAGTTACATAAATTATACTAACTTAAACAATATCATCTCTGAAGAAGAAGTTAAAGAATTTTTAGAAAAAGCTAAAAAATCCACATTTAATTCTGTGATTGTTTCACCGACATACGTCTCACTAGCTAAGGAAACCTTAAAAGACACAGACATTAAAGTTGGAAGTGTAGTCGGATTTCCATTAGGTTTTGAAGATAGTGAAACAAAAGTGGCCGAGGTGAAATCCCTACTTGACAAAGGAGTGGATGAAATAGACGTAGTTGTTAACTTAAGCTATTTAAAAGACAAAAAATACGATTTGATTGGAAAAAAAATCGAAGAAATCAAAAAAATTATGGGAGATAAAACCTTAAAACTAACCATCGAAGTCAAAGCACTTGATGATGCTGAAAAATCAGCGGTTGTGCAAGTTGCTGAAAAGGCAGGTGCTGACTTTATTAAAAATTCAACCGGCTTTGTAGCCCCATGCCACATATACGAGATCGTAAACGACATCAACATCATCCAGAAATATGCTCCTAAAATCAAAATTGAAATCTATGGCGGAATCGACAGCTATAAAATAGCAAATCAAGTTTTAACTGCGGGAGCAGATAAAATTGCAAGTAACTACGGATATGAAATCGTGAAAAGATACAAGGAACTAAGGGAAAACACCCAAGTAACACCAAAACCAATTACCTTAACAAAATAATAGGTAATTACCTTTTCTTTTTTTTATTTTAAATTTCATTTTTACAAAAAGTACATCACCAAATAATTGAAAAAATCTTTAAAAACAGTAAGTAAAAGAGATGCCATGGGCCGGACTTGAACCAGCGACATCTAGATCTTCAGTCTAGCGTTCTCCCATCTGAACTACCATGGCATATGGACCGAACGAGATTCGAACTCGTGATCTCCTCCACGTCAAAGAGGAATCATACCCCTAGACCACCGGTCCT
>NZ_JAZRHE010000003.1:0-17938 GCF_045644645.1 Methanobrevibacter sp. | reverse complement strand
AGATACATTGAAGTAAACTATAATAAGCCCAAATATCCTAAATTTAATTTAAATATAAAGCAATCCCCTTAAACTGAAATTCAAATCAGATGAATCATTATTTTTAAAAAGAAAGATTAAAATTATTATTTTTAAACTAATCCCCATTGTTAAAACTATCTTTAAAAAAATAAGCCTTTTTAAGTTCACACATTAAAAATTAGGACTGAAAAATAAAAAATTGCATAAACATCCAAAATGCACGACAAAAACAGATTATGAACCGAATTAATTAAACTCATCTTCCTCATCAATACAGTATACATCATAACCACAATTAGGACAGTACTCTTCACCATCTTCAACCCATTGCCCACAAACAGGACATCTCATAATACATCCCTCACCAAATTATTATTTAAAAAAATTATTCCAAACCAAGAAGCTTTGCGGCATTTTCATATAAAATCATGTTTTCTTCTTCCCCTGTAAGGCCTATTTTATGGAATAATTCCATTTCACTTTCTGCTTCCCACATTGGATAATCTGTACCCCATAAAACTTTTTCAATACCATAAGCATGAATATACTCTTTAGCTTCATCTGGAGATAATGCATAAAGGCTAGAACTAACATCAACATATAAATTTGGTGTTCCGGCCAGCTTTTCAGTAGCTTCTTTCCATATGCTCCACCCTGCAAAATGAGCGCCAATAACAGTCAGGTTCGGGAATTTATCAAGCAATGGTTTTATCTGTTCGGGATTTGAATAATCATATCTAAAATCGCCACAATGAATTAAAACCGGGACATTGCCTTTGTCAATTACTTCAGCTAATTTAAAAGCCCTTTCCTCATTTAAAGCAAATTGTTGGAAATCTGGATGTAGTTTTACTCCTTTAAGACCTAAACTTATTAAATGATCGAAATCGCCTTCAATATTATCGCTATCCGGATGGAGTGTTCCGAAGCCTGTAAAAAGGTCAGGATTTGATTTTACAACATCACTAATAAATTCATTGATAGATCTTACTTGCTTTGGAGTTGTTGCAACAGAATGAATTAAATAATGTGTGACTCCAACTTTGCTTCCATCTTCTATTAGATTACTTACTTTACCATTTAAAGACATATCCAAATCGTAAAAATTCCTTATTCCCATAACAGCCCTTTCAGCTATTTTTTCAGGATAGATATGACAATGAGCATTAATTATTTTTTGCATATATTATACTCCTTACTAAAAAGTTAATGTATATTAAAAATTAAGTTTTTATCACTTATAAAAATAATTAATGAAATGTATAAACCACATTTCAAATAATTTGAAAATGTTAGAATTCGGCTGATTTTTGAATATCTTCCCAATTTTCACAGAACCAATCATGAGTTCTTTCAAGCCCTTCATCGAATGGGACTTTTGGAGAATAGCCCAATATTTCTTTTGCTTTTTCAATTGAAGATAGCAATCTAGTTTTCACATCCCAATCACGGCGGGCAACATATTTTATACCCGCTTTGTTTCCGGTTAATGCGTTGATTTTATTAGCCATGTCTATTACCCTGTGGTCCTTCCCAGAACCTAAGTTAATTGCTTCGCCAATAGCTTCTTCTTCAATACCCATAGCAATTAATCCATTACATATATCATCAACAAAAGTCCAATCCCTTGTTTCCGAACCATCACCGGTGATAGGTAAAGATTTTCCAATTTTAGACCAATAAATAAAATTTGGAATTACATTCCTATATTTTCCTGGAACTTCACCAGGGCCGAATACATTGAAAAACCTTGCATTTACAATATTCATATCATACAAGTTGTGGAAGTAGTTGGTATAAAGTTCACCAAGCAATTTAGTTACTTGGTAAGGGGTGTGAAGTGAAATTGATATGTCATGTTCTTCGAAGGGCATTTTTGATTCAAGCCCATATACTCCGCATCCTGATGATGCATATACAAACCTGTCTACACCAGTCAGTTGAGCATATTGCAATACTTTCAAAATTCCAATGCCGTTTATCATCAAATCTTTTTCAGGATTATCTACACTATTCTGGTTTGCGAAATATGCTGCCAAATGATATACGTAGTCTGGCTTTTGTTTGAATACTCTTTTTAAAACCGCATCATCTAAGACATCACCTTGAATAAATTCAATAGCATCTCCTTCAGCAATATTCCAAGCGTATGCAGATGAAAGATTATCTAAGATAATTACCTTTTCAGCACCTAAGTCGGCAAATTTGCGGGTCAAGTTGCTTCCAACACAACCCGCCCCTCCAGTTACAAGAATTGTCTTGTCCTGATATTCGTTATATTCACGCATAGCGACACTTAAAATTTATTTTCGTGCTCTTCCAACACGACGAGCAATGACCATCTCACCGACAGATATCAACCCGGCGAAGAATTTTTCAAGTCCTCCAGTAGCCCAAATCGCTTCTCCAAAAGTAGCATTAACAATACTGGATTCATATTCTTCAGGAGTGATTTTTTTACCAGTGGTTTTTGTAGATACGATGGCTGATGCTGACATTAATTCCTCCCAAGTTACACCCTTTAATTGATTTTGCATTGCTTTGTATAACTTTTCAACTTTAATATCATATAATTGTGAAACTAATTCTACAATATCACATGCACGTACCATCCCAATTACTTGATTATCGTCATTTAAAACAGGAACTGTAACATATTTATTGTTAGCAGTTAAAATTACGGCTTTTCTTGCAGGATCATTTTCATGGACAGTAGCAATATCCTCATAACCACTCATGATTTCAGATATTTTTTCATTTCCTTCTCTCAATCCCCTAGTAATGTCAAAAGAAGTTATCCATCCTACTAATTGTTTGTTATCATTTACAACAGGACAAGTAAAACGCCTGATTTCTTCCATTACTTTTGATACTTCAACGACACTGTCATCACAGTTCAAATATACAAAATTTTTATCCATTAACTCATTTGCTTCCATAAACACACCCCTTTTTATTCTATTTCAACACGTTTTAATGCTGCTACAGGACAATGATTAGTACACTCCACACATCTTATACATTTATCATTATCAAGCATTACTTCACCATCTAACAACTCTATAGCCCCTGTTGGGCAGTTTTCTTCACATAAATAACAATTTACACATGCTTCATGATTGATTTCAATCATTCTTGTGTGAATGATTGGTCCAATGTATCTGTCAAGTTCAACTGCATTGTTATTTAGTGATATTGATACACATGCACCACATCCAATACACATTTTTTCGTTAATATGGGGATATAATTCATCATCTATAAGATCAATTCCTAAATCCATATTTAAATCTTCAAAGAATTCTTTAAATTGAAGAGTAAATGCGTTTGTAGGACATAAAACACTGCAATCATGCCAATTATTATCAACTGAATAATCAATTGAAATATTATTCATCCTAACTACCCTATGAGAAGCGCTGATATTACCCAAGTCATATCGAATAACATCACGTTCTTCTTCATTATCGTAAATAACTGAATTTTTGATTAATTTAATGGCTGAAACCGGACAGGTCTGGACACATATTTCGCACTTTACACATTTATCAGTTATTTTAGCTATTCTAAATATATTAGCCGGGTCGATTGCATTAACTGGACATGATTCAACACATGTATTACATCTTACACATTTAGGTGCAACAGCTATGATTTCCTCTTCAGCATGAAAATCATCAAGCTCAAATTGGAAATCGTCTCCGTCATCATCCAATTCAACAGATTTCAAAAGAACTTCACGTTCAAGATTTTTCATCTGTTTTATAAAAGACACATTCATATTAATACCAACTAACTACTTATTTATTAATAAACTTGAAAGAAATCCTCCAATTCTTTTGATGTAGGGAATTTCTCCATGCCAAATCCTTGAATAGCTCTGCTTGCTACCCAATTTCCTATTTTACAAGATTTTTCAAGACCGTAATCCTTTAGGAAGGAATATAAGAATCCGCTGTTGAAACTATCTCCGGCACCAGTAGTATCAACAACCTCACATTCATAAGCGCTTGCAAAACATTCTTCAGTATTATTTACTGCAAAAACACCTTTAGAACCTTGTTTTACAACAATTGTGTCAATTCCAAAATCTAAAAGGCCTGTGCATAACTCTTTTAAATCAGCATTACTATTATTACATAATAATCTTAATTCATTCTCATTGATAAGTAAAATATCAGTTCTTTCAAGAATTGGTTTTAACTCATCAAATCCTTTTTCCACATATAACATACCGGGATCAAAACTCAATAGGGTTTCTTTATTTAATTTCTCTAAAAGTTCTATTTGTGTATTAAATGAATCTCCAACAAATGATGTGTAATGCATTATTTTACATCTCATTATGTTTAATGGATTGATTTCACCAATTTTTATATCGTCATTTACTCCAGGATCGATGTAAAGACATCTTTCACCATTGTTATCTACAAAGCCTAGGCATTTGCCGGTTGCACCTGTTTCCGAATAGATTAAATTGTTTGTAAATACACCATTTATGGCTAAATTATATTCTATCAAATCACCATCTTCATCTTCAGCTATTTTTCCGATGATTGATGTTGAACAACCCAAACGTGACAAACCAACTATGGTGTTAGCTGCAGAACCTCCAGGAGTATCAGTTTCACTTTTAATAAAACTTTCCTCATCATGAGAAACTATTTTATCAACAGAATAGAGCTTATCCACATTCAGTGCTCCAAATCCAACTATTTCCACATTAAGATCATTATCATAAATTTCCATTTTAAAACCTTACTTTAAAATATCTAATAAATTGACATTTTTATCTCCAAGTTTTCCATCAAAATTACCTGCAGATATACAGATTACTCCATCATAATCTAAAGCAGCATCAATTCCTGCTTTAATAGCCTTATTCATTGATTCCTCATCTATTGCATTAACAACAACTTCAGGAATATAATTAACACCTTCTGGAACCTTGGATTCATCGCCTAAAGATTCTTTTAGGGAAGGACAATAAACATGATTTGTAGTTGGCCCAATTTCAGGATAGTTTGTTTCTGGTTTTGAAGCCGCTGAACAAATATCAAATGGTGTAGTAGCTCCTTCAACTTCCATAATGGCATTAATTACAGCATCACCAGCATCTATTACTGCTTCAGGTGTAGAACATAAATACCAGAAGTTTCCACCCATTATTCCATCATTTATTTTGAATTTTTCTTCAATTTGGAAATCCGGAACTGCAATTGGAACATTTATCATTATTCTCCCATATTTTTCTACAATCCATTCATACCCATCACCACAGTGACCTACAATGTCCATCATTTCAATATATTCATCACTGTCTGAAGCAGAATAGTCAAATATCCGTGTAAACGGTTTAACTAGGATATCCTGTCTTAACCTGTAAGATAATTCGAATGCAAATTTCTCTACATCATCTCCACCTAACCAGTATTGTACAACAGCACCATATCTTCCATCTGGAGTCTCATTTTTGTTTAAAAATCCTTCAACTCCACCTTCAACTCTCCCAATTACTGCACTTGGTGTAGATGTTGAATCATAAGCTGATCTTTTAACAATTTCTTCTGTAGGTCCTGTAATTAAAGCCCTAACATATTTACCTTCAAAAGCTTCAAAAAATGTATCTTCCACTTTATCATAATCCATTCTATTACCCTCCTTATCCTAGCCCTCCAATATCTTGGCCACGAATATTATTTCTCATATCCTTACTTACTTTTAAAATATCCTCAAAATTATCTTCATCAATAATCTTAATTATTGGATATTGCCTATTTTTAAAAATATCAAAGAATTTATTTTTTATTTCCTCATTGATACTGTATTTTTCAAATAATTCCTCCAAATTATCTGAAGCATTATATTCCTGAATAAATCTTAAAACACTTTGCTTATCATTATCCGCATAAATATTGGCTATTGCACAAGTGGCAATTGCACTTGGAGAAACAATGGCAATTTCCGCTACCTTCAGAGGATATTCATTACCATTGAATGAGATGCTGATGCCATTATTTTTTCTTGCAAAATCCAGTGGCTCCACATCTGTAATGCTATCTCCAATGTAAAGGATTTCACCGGTATTGATGTTATCTCTTTTAATTATATCATCAATAGCTTCTTTTTTGCCTTCCCCACCAACAACATCCACTTCATTAATAGTTTCATAAATGCCCATTTTTGGGATTTCAGAGTAAAAAATTTCATCAAACAATTCATAATCTTCAGGACTATCCAATATTTTTTGTTTGAAATTGGTGATTTTTTCTATTTCCTCTTCATTTAAAGTTAAAGCATCTACATCCACTTCCGTATAAAATGTATTTTCAAATGGGAAATCCATATAATTTGAAAGTGCTTCGATATATTGCCCATAACTAGTACTAACTATATAGGTATTCATAGCCCCATTCAAATATTTTAATAGGAATTTTGAATCGCTGACTGCATAGATATTATTCCGTGAAAAATCAATCAGGT
This sequence comes from Methanobrevibacter sp., assembly GCF_045644645.1. GTDB lineage: Archaea > Methanobacteriota > Methanobacteria > Methanobacteriales > Methanobacteriaceae > Methanocatella. Next base: position 11,434 of record NZ_JAZRHE010000003.1, on the reverse strand, counting down.
CCTGGTTTTTAAGATTTTCACAAACAAAGAAAGGCAAAATAAATTTCAAGGTATTGCCCACTTTGTAATTTTCCTTTTTAACAATATCTGCCAAATAATCATCATACAAACTGAGAATTTTAAACAATTCCCCACCATCTTCAATAAAATGGGCTGATAATTCATAAGCATTATCGTTTAATGTTAAAGGACCTTCACAGTCTGTAATGAATGACTTTTCAAACATTTAATCACCTAAAGTTGACAATTCTTATTGCATTTAACGGACAGATTGCCTCACAATTTCTACAATATATGCATTTTTCACAATCGAAGTCTATTTTATCATCATTTAATGATAAAGCATTAGTCGGACAATTCTTAACACAAATTGCACATGCCTGACATTTATTTTGATAAAGTGAGAAATCACCTAACCTTTGATAATGTAGGTATGACCTTGCATAATATAAATCAGTGTCCTTACTGTAGAAATAATCATCATAAGCACCAATTGCATCAAATTGGCACTTTTCTACACATTTACCGCAGTAAACACAATTATCATTGATTCTAATCGGATTAGGACCATTTAATTCTATTGCTTCAACAGGACATGCATTTAAGCATTCCCCACAGGCAATACATTTATTTTCATAAACTTCAATATTCCTATCCATCAAATAAGACCCGAACAATTTCGAAAACTTATCCACTTCAATACTGGTGTCTAAACTGATCTTTAATTCCTTTTCCATCAGGTCATTGACCTTGTATTCAATGAAGTTTTCGAAGTTTTGGTCATTGAACTCAAGCGCTATTGACTTTCCTACCTTTTCAAGAACTTTATTCAAACTGATTAAATCAATGGATAGCCTTTTCATGTCATTGTCAATGATTGTGGATACGATATCGAATGACTTAATCTCACTGTACATCTTATAAGCTTTTTTACGTGAAGAATATTTAATTGCTGTTGATGGACATGAATGCATACATTCTTCGCATCTTGCACAGTACCCAGGATTAATATATGGCAATTTATTTGTCCTTGCCACATTTATTGCCCCCATGGCAGGACATACTCTGGTACAAGTCATACATCCAATACATTTATCCTGGTCAACAACAATGGCCTTACCTCCTTTAACTGTCTTAGGAAGTAACTGACCATATTTAATCGCATCAGTCGGACATACTCTAAAGCAATAGCCGCAACGAATACAGGTGTCTTTATCTATTTCACTGTGGGGCTCCTGTTTTCCATCAGCCACCAAATGAATTGAACCGTTTTTACATGCCTGAACACATGCCCCGCATGCCTTGCATAATTTAACATTTATGTTTGGAACATTTTCTTTGATTGGCGGGTCCATTTTTACATCTAGAGAAATAGCATCATAAGGACAAGCATTACGACATAATACACAACCGAAGCAGGTATTTCTTATTTTAATGAGACCATCTTCCTTATCTGTATAAATTGCGTCAATCGGACAAGATTCAATACAAGGTTTGTCTTTACAATCCATACATTTGGTCTGATTAATGACATAATCAACATCCACATGTCTCAATGGTCTCGGTGTTTTAGTATAACTGTCAATCATAACACTCACTCCATAAATATCTCCTCATTTAAACTTGATGCCTTTACAGTAGTATGGATGATTTCATCATCGCCGAGGGCAAATTTAGCAATGAAATATTTAATTACTGAAAATGGACAAGTCTGGTAACAGATACTGCAACGTAAACATTTGTCTTTATCCCTAACAATTGCGTCTTCATCTTTATCAAATGAAATGCATTCGGTAGGACATTCGCCAACACAAAGTTGACATTTTTTACATTTATCTTTATCCCAATCGATTACTCTGATTTTAAGCCTATTGATTGCATTTGAAATAATTTCCAATGCCACTTCTTCATCAGGGATTATTTTTAATGCTTCATCCCAAATTCCGGAGAGTGGAACTTCATATTGCAGAAGACCATTAGTTTCAAGAGACCTTAAATCTTCTTCCTTGTTGTTAATGTAATCTTCAAGGTAATTTACAGCTAAAAGAATTAAATCTTTTTGGTCTTGTAAATTCTCAACAAATACCCCTTTCATTGCCCCATTAACCGGACAAACTTTCAGACAATCACCACAGGAAATACATTTAAGTTGGTCCACCTGAAGCTTGTCATTTACAATTTCTATTGCATCAACAGGACATTGCTTCATACACTTTTTACATTTGATACATAAATAATCATCAACAATATACTGTCTTTTAGATGGAATAATATTGAATTCAGGTAAAATTAGATGATTTAAACCACATTCCAATGTTTTAGGGTCAGTTGGGCAAACTTCTGCACAAAAACCACAACGAATACATGCTCCAGGATTAATTACTGGATATGTCATGCCTTCTCCTTCTTCAGTATCCTTTTCCCTAATAATTTTTATAGCATTTGGAGAAGGGCAAGAAACCGTACAAGCTCCACAACCTATACAATATTCCTTATTGACTTTAGGGAAGTCTCTAAATCTTTCAGGTTTTTCTGCTATTTCCGGATGAGTTTTTGCATCAGTAAATGCATCTGCCCATGCTTTTCTTGCAAAATCGAAAATATACCACATTAATGAAGACATTTAGATTACCCCGTAAAAGTCTTTTATATCAGTTTTGCCATGCTCATTAGTAATTGCCACTCTTTCAGCACATGCAACACAAGGGTCACAGGACGCATAAGTAGATACCGCATCAGCAACTGTTGGAACATCCCGAATCATATATTTTGCACAGGAATCCATATTAGAAATACTAGGTGTCCTAATTGAAATATTCTTTATTAAATTGCCGTTAGTTTCAATCATGTAGGTAACTTCACCCCGAGGAGCCTCATTTCTACGCATTGCATAACCTGATTTTAAATCAACAGGAGTACGAATTTCACCATCAGGAATGTTTTCAATAGCTTGCCTTACCAAACTGATAGATTCAGGGATTTCATCAAATCTAGTCATAGTCCTAGCATAATTATCTCCATCAGTCCTTCTTATTACTTTAAAATCGAAATAGTCATCATAAGTGTAATGGCCAACCCTATAATCTTCTTTGACACCTGAAGCTCTTCCAATCGGACCCACAGCACGGCCCTTAATAGCCTCTTTTTTAGACATATACCCTATGCCTTTGCATCTCAAAGCAAGTGCGGGACCTTCAGCAAATAATGCGCGAACTCTCTCAAAGCTTTCTTCAATTTTATCAAGATTTTCCAATATTGGTTTAAAGTGGCGTTCATCCGCATCCATTCTAACACCACCCACTACATTCCAACCCATATTAACTCTATTTCCAGTCAATAACTCGATTGAATCCATTGCATATTCCCTTAACTCTAAAACATGCATGAACAAAGTTTCATGGTCCATGGATTTGAAAAATGTAGAATTGGCAAGGAAATGGCTTTGAATTCTATCCAGTTCATTTGTAATAACTCTTAAGAATTGAGCCCTTACAGGAACATCCACATCAGAAATCTGCTCTATGGTTTCAGCAAAGGTTTGTGTATGCTCATATGAACAAATACCACATACACGTTCTGAAAGATAAATTCCTTTTTGCCAGGTTTTTCCTTCAATAATCTTCTCAATTCCCCTGTGAACATAACCATATTCAATTTCAGCCTTAACAACCCTTTCACCTTCAGTTTGAAGTTTAAGTCTGATAGGTTCTTTTAAAGCAGGGTGAATTGGACCAATAGGCACTATCATTCGCACTCCCTCCCACGGTCAGCAATGGCTTGTGGTCCAACAGCCAAAATGGCTTCCAGTATTTCACTAGGTCTTGGAGGGCATCCTGGAATAGCCGCCGCAACTGGAATAAAATCAGATGCAGGAGCATTTACGCGTCCACCTTCCTGTGCAAATACATCGCCCGATTGAGGACAATTTCCCACAGCCACTGCTATTTTTGGTTCAGGAGCTTTATCATATACTCTTTTTAAGTTATCTTTCCATTGTTCAGTAACAGCACCGGTTAACAATAGAACATCAGCTTCACGAGGATTATTGTGAACATAAATACCGTATTGCTCTAAATCATATCTTGGAGATAATAATGCAACGCATTCTACATCACATCCATTGCATCCACCACAATTTACAATGCAGACATGAATTGAGCTTTTTCTCACAACATCCTTTATCGCATTTAACATTGTACTCCCTCTTTTATTTTATAATAATATAATAAACCTCAATATTCAGCTTCTTTTTTTAATAATTGGAATAGTTCTAATTTGCCTTCCTTTAAGGCATCATCGTAAGATTTGCCTAATTTTATTTCATTAACTAATTTCATCTTAAGATTCCTACCCTCTTCCGGATCAATTAATTCCAAAGTACCAATAAACCAGCATAACCTTAAATCAGCATTTAATTTTTGATATAAACATATATCTTCAGCAGATTCAAAAGTACCATGCAAATTTTCAAGAGAGTCCATATCCAATAAATCGAAGAACAACTCCTCTAATTCTTCGGTTGTGCAGTCAAATTCTTTTGAAAGTGGAACTATAATATCTCTTTGCCAAGCATAACTTTTTATTATTCTTGTTTGCATCAATCTTAATTTAGCATCATCATCCATTCCAATCACATCATGCCACTATTTAATATAATATATACAATTACTGCTATAACTAAACCGATTGCAGTTTCTTTTCTACCATACCCAGGTCTTTCACCCATTACAAAACCACCTAGGAAAAAACCTACTGCAGATAAAATAACATTGCCGGAATTGAATGCCAAAACCCATCCGATAATTGAAATTACAAGTGCTGGAATGTTCAGTTCAGTGACTGCAACAAATGGTTCGCCATGTTGTTTATAACTGTAAAGTAAACCAAGAATGGAACCAACAGCAAATGCAAGTAAATAAATCATATAATCTAACATAATATCTCCTAAATTGGTTTATAAAGTAATATAAATGAACAAATTATTGCTATAAATGTTATAACAAAACATATTTTCTCAATACTCTCAATTTTATGTGAAAAGTTACCTTTTGAGTATAATACAAACACTGCTAGAATAATCCCAATGATTACAATTGGAGCCAGGATAGTTGAGTGCAAGAATGTTGCTAATAATCCTACGAAAATTACACCAACAGCAACTAATGCAGTTAGATAAACAATTACATCTTCACTATTCATGCTACCACTCCTGTAAATATCATAAGTACTGTTCCAAAGAAGCATATTGCCCCTATAGTGATTTGAGTCATCACTGAATGATTTGGACTGAGTATTGGGGTTGTCGCATTAATAAATCCTGTAATGAATGTAATTACTATCATTCCAATCAGATATCCAACAGCACTTAACGGACCAAAGAATATTGTTAGAAATACCCAAAGCAACACATACCATGCAATAGATTCTGAAAACAGCATGAATCCTCTTAACAATCCGAAATGCTCGGTTTCAAATCCTGAAATCAAAACTTTATCCTTTGTTATCGCAAAAGGAGAGTATGGGGATTTTGTAATAATCAGCATAAAGAACATTAAAGCAGCAAGCGGAATTGAAAATATCAAAGGACCATGAACCGCCTGATAGCTAATGATTGCATCGATATTCATAGACCCAGTTATCAAATAGACAAACACTATAGCTGCAAATAATGGAAGCTCGGTTGCTGCTGAAAGCACAGCCCTTACACAACTCAATTTACCATAAGGCGAACCGGAACTAGATCCGGAGTTATGTTCGACGATTTTATAAACTGCGTAAACGCCAAATAAGATTAATAAAGAATCATGAGCCACAGGCCCTACAATGACCCCAACAATCCAAATCAAAGCCAATATAAATACGATACCAATATAAAATACTTTTGAAACGGTTTTTGGAATTGCAGTTTCCTTAAAGAAAAATTTCAAAGAGTGTATCAAATGCTGGACTATAGGTGGACCTGGACGCTTTTGTACACGCGCCATGATTTTTCTATGCAATCCTAGAAGCAGGCTTCCTGCCAGAAATGCAATAATAACATTAATTAAAATATCTGCCATCAAATTCATAATACCACTCTAATACCCAGTAAATGGTTCTTTCACCCTCTCTTCTTCATCTTCAGGTTTTGCCTTAGCCATTGTTAACAAACCTAAAGATAAGATCCATAATGGAATACCAAATATAGCCACGGCATAAACAATCCATGCAGGGAAGTCTATAACCAAACAAGCAAGAATAGCTATTGTTGATAATGCCAATAATGTAATATATAAAGTTTTTTGACTAGCCATACTCACCACTTACCACAATACCAATAATAAAATTTCAACAGCTCTTACAATAATAAACAATGAACTTAAGTGAATAATCACAATAAACGGAGAACCCGCAGTTCTAAACATTTCTGCCTTACTTGCGAAAAATGGCGCTACACCACTTTCACCTAGAATACCAATTAACATCAATGCCGCACCAAACACAACCATTGGAGTGGCTTGCATTTGAGACAATACCGCCAAGCTTAATGTACCAGTTGAAGCAAGAATAATAGCTGCCCCACCAAATAACGGTAAACTGCACATCATAGCTATTAAACCATAATTAAATGCAGAATTCAGAACAGTAGTCTGTTTTACAGCCGATACAATACCAATATTTAAAATACCCACTAAAGCCATGAACAAAGTAAAATTAAATAAATCTCCAGTTATCATTGCTCCTGCAGATGCAATACCACAAAGAACTGATAAAAATCTTCTTTGCTTAAACTCTTTCGGACCAACTTTAACTTCAGTATTATTTAAATAATGCATTGTAGCCTCAACTTGAGTTTCAGGTTTACTGAATGCTATCAACACAGTAAATCCAAGTAAAATTGCAAAAAGGAACAGGTTAAATGGGGTAATGTATAATACAATATCCCCTAATGGGATTGTTCCGAGTAAATTTCCTCCAAGTGTAACAAAATCCATCTTACCACTACTCCCTGTCAATGTCCTCTCTCATAAGCAAGCCTATTAAACCTACTTTTGAAGCTACTTTTAATAATAATCCACATGCCGCTAAGAATAACGCCAATAACCAATATTGAGGTGATACAAAGAATAATAAAAATCCAATTATCCATAAACACCAAGCTATTCCAGAAACACCAGCAATTCCATCCAATACCAGCACAGGCAGGCCCCTTGCTTTTTTGGATAATGCATATAAAACAATTCCTCCACCAGCTACTGCCCCTCCTGTAAAACCGGTCAGGAAAATTCCATAGGCCATCAAAACCAATGCAATGAAATTAGGAGCAGTTGTCAGTACCTCCATATCCAGTGCAAACGGCTGAGGGAACAGTGAAGAACTTTTGCTTAGGTTTCTTCTAGGGTCTTGTTCTATAATGCGCATTTCACGAGTAATCAAAATTTCAGAAATTGCCAAAGTTTCAGCCAGTTCAACTACCAAACCAGGTAAAATCAATGCTTCTGCAAGGTCTGTTCCAACAGCTGAAACCACAAATATCATTGCAAGTCCAACAAGGTCAGTTAATATAAGAATATGTAACTCTTTTCTTTTCATTGCAATAGCCATTGTTGCAATAAAACCAACTATCAGACCGGCATATATTGCTGGCATATACATTGAAATGAATGCTTGGGGAACAAACTGAGGTATAAATACCATTAGTTATCCCTCCTCATTTGCTTTGATCTAGCCTTGGCGTCACTTACGCTAACCTCATTAGCTACCTGTCTGGATTCATTGATTGCTTTTTTTACATCGTCCTTTATTTCTTTTTCGTCATTTTTCCTGTTCATTGTATAGTTAATGGACAACCATGAAGCAATGATAAATGACATCATCAAAATACTGGACTCCAAAATAGTATCGAAACCTCTAGTATAGTACAATATTTCATCAATAAGTCCTCCAGGAGATGAATAAATTGATGTTCCGAAGTATGGAGATATTGATGATACCCATTGTGACAATGGAGACATATATGATGTTATCATTCCCAAACTGGCTGCATTATCAGGATATTGGGGATGTATCTCACCAGGTTCTTTTAAAACAATCCCTCCCCGATCATAAGGTGCGATGGCCAAACCTTCATCTATTTGCTCCTGAGGAGCCGGTCTAACATATAATTGATCTGGATTTAATGCCATCGGTATGATAAGGCCGATGATTAGGATGATTCCAAGGCTGAATGCGAAAAGACGAGGAATGTTTTTAGGTTCGGCAAGTTTATTCCATAAAACTCCAATTCTCATACATCTGCCCCCATCTCTTCTAATCGAATAATTGCTCTAAACAGGATTAATGAGATAATTACTGTTGTTGCAAGCAATGTCAATAATGCCAAAACATGATTATAGCATAACAGTACCAAACATACACCAATTGAAGCCACTTCTGTGTTGAATGTTCTGACAATAGGGTCATTTACGCCAGGACCCCATGCAGTAGCAATACTTCCCACTATTGCCAAGAAAATACCGAAGTAAAAGAATACTTGAATATCAATCATAGTGCATCACCACTGTCAAGCTTTTTCTGTCTGATTTCTTTTATTTTTACAATAGCCAAAATGAATACTAACGTGGACAATGGACCTGCCAATGCCGCAAACATAGCTACATCCAGATATTTGAACAAGACAATTACCAAGACAAATCCTGCATCAAGTATTGAAAACATAATAACTTTATCCAATGGTTTTTTAAGGAAAATTATCCCAAATGAACCTATAATCATTAAAGCTATTGCGATTATTGATACAAACTCCATATTGCCTCACTCCAAAAGTATTTCATCATCGAGCTTTTTTAAAGTATATGCAATTGCATTAGCAGATATTGTAGAACAAATAAAGAATGCCGCTGCAACTACAAGAGCGAATGGAGTATTGATTACCAATGCGATAATTGCAGAAACTCCAAAACCCATAACATTTAAATAGAGTAACTTTTCAGCCCTATTTTGTGTTATTAAAGCTCGTATTGCTACGAAAATGACTATAATTCCAATAATTTCAACATACATATAATCACTCCTCTGCATGCCTATTGAACTTTTGAGCTATCTTTCCCAAAAGTATAGATGCTCTGACCTGACTGATACCTTGAATGGTTAAAATCGCTATAACCATTCCTACAATAAACATTTCAGGAGTAAAACCAACAAATGAACAAATAAACACGATAACTGTTGCAGTTAAACTTCCAATAGTTCCGGCATATCCCGGATCACCGCATAATCTGTTTCCGATAAATACAAAGAATGCCGCTATAATCCCCCCAGGAATACCTAAAAGCAAATATCCTATTGAAGCCAATAATGTACCGGCAGAAGCATCCGGAGAACATAAAACGTTTCCTTGGAAAAATCCACCGGCAATATCTCCACCTCTCTTTTTAACATCTTCACCAACAATCCTGGCGCCTTTAACACCCGGCTGTTCGGGAAGTCCAAAATAAGTATCGACAATGACAAAATTAAGCCAACATAGAATAGCAGCAATTATAATTCCAATTACTTCATTCATTGTACACCATCCTCCCCACTTTCATCTAAAGGCTTTGGAAATACAAAATCAAATAAATATTTCACGAATAATGCAGATAAGATGCCTATAATAGCCGCCAATATAATTCCATTATAAATAAAAGTATAATTTAAAACTAAAAATATTGAAAGAATACCAATAGCTATTACTGGAGTCGGATATAATGCACTCACATCAAAAGAATACCTGTATGGTTTGCTAGGAAGCAATGGTAATTTTAAAACTAATGCTACTATAATTGCAACAACAATTGCTACAATATAAGCCAGTAAAATATCAAATGAACTAAGAGTTACATTACTAAGTCCAAAAGCATTGCCATATGAAGCAAAAGATACGGTACTATACACCAAATCAAACATATTATTAGACTCCTCTTAAATAATAAATATACATATAAAAATATATAAATATTGTTACTTAAAAATAATTAATAATAGCTTAAATATTATTCAAATAAACTATTGGTGGCCAAATGAAGAATAAAAATATTTTAATAACTGGTGGACTTGGATTTATCGGTTCTTACATTGTTGATGAATTAATAGACGATAATACTATCACCATTATTGATAATCTCTCCACCGGTAGCATTAAAAACTTAAAAAATCCTGCACATGATAATTTGGAAATTGTCAAAGAGGACATCCGTAATACAAATTTTAACGAATTAACAACAGATAAGGATTATATATTCCATCTTGCGGCTATGGCCAGCGTTCCGTTAAGTGTTGACAAGCCACTCGATTGTAACGATATAAATCTCAATGCCACAGTCAACCTTTTAAAATCCGCTGCGGACAATGATGTCAAAAAGATCGTGTTTTCTTCTTCATCAGCAGTTTATGGGGCAAATAAAAATATGCCTTTAAAAGAGACTGAACCGCCAATGCCGACATCACCTTATGCTTCCTCAAAAGCGGGCTGCGAACTATATTTAAAATCATTTTATGACAGTTATGGGCTGAATTACACCGCTTTGAGATATTTCAATGTATTCGGACCGAAACAGGATAAAAATTCACAATATGCCGCAGTGATTCCAAATTTCATAAGCGCTTTACTTGAAGGCAAACAGCCAATCATTTACGGAGATGGGGAACAAACCAGAGATTTTGTTTTTGTCAAGGATGTTGTTAAAGCCAATATCAGCGCTTGCAAATCCGATTATAACGGAATTGTCAATATCGCATCAGGAGTTAAACTTTCAATTAATGAATTGTATGAAATTGTTAAAAAGACACTGGATAGTGACGTGGAACCGAAATATCTCCCTCCAAGGCAAGGAGATATCAAGCATTCGCTAGCTGATGTCAGCAATATGGAAAACATTAACTTTAAAATTAATTCAAGCGATTTTGAAAAACAGTTACAAGAAACTGTAAAATGGTTTAAAACCATTTTATGAATGGTAATGATTAAAAAAAAAGTTTTAGTGGAATCCGCATCCGCTGCAGGTTTCACATTTCTCTTCTTCTATAGGATTATATTCTTTATCTTCCTGCAAAGTTGCTGATAAAAAATATTGATCAAATTCATTTTTATTTTTTAAAACTGGTGAAATACCTTTAAATTCACATCTAATGTCTCCAGTACCACCAATATCAACCAATATAGGTTCACCTAATTTAAATCTTTTGAAATATGATTCCACATCATCTTTTAAAGCTCCTGGAATTCTGAAGTTAAAAGATAAAATATTATTCTCTTTCATTTTTAAACCAACATATTTCTGGTCTATTTCATAGTTTAAACCTAATTGTTTTTTGAAAATAACATTAGTACCAATTTCTGATGTTGACATGATTTTACTCCACTTTCAATTTTAATAATTATAATAAATAGTTTAAGTTATATAACCTTTTTGTA
>NZ_JAZRHE010000002.1:0-9335 GCF_045644645.1 Methanobrevibacter sp. | reverse complement strand
AATTTTTTAAATAATTAAATAAATCTTATTAATGAGTTTTTTAATAACTATCCTTATATAAATATTATTCATTAATTTAAGTGGGATTATCATGAAATGGGAATATGCAAAGATATTCATAAGCAGCAGTTTTATTGACATGCATGCGGAAAGGGATTATCTTATCAAAAAGGTTTTCCCGGAACTTGAAGAATGGTGTGAAAAGTATAAGATTCATTTGTCCACCATTGACTTGAGGTGGGGTGTTCCGGAAGATGCTCCGCAGGACAGCACAATTGAAAAATGTCTTTTGAACATTGATGAGAGCCGTCCGTTTTTCTTATGTTTTTTAGCGCAAAGAAGAGGTTGGATTCCAGACTTTAACAATGACATCAGCAAAGAAACAGAAGAGAGATATGAGGATATTGCTAAATATGAAGGTCGTTCCGCTACTGAAATGGAAATTGAACATGCATTGCTTCGCCCGTTAAAAGATTTCATGATAAATACCAAAGACAATACTCCAAAAGAATATTTGCCAACAACCCATTCCCTATTTTTCATAAGGGACAAATCCTCTTTAAATGACATTACTGATGCTCAAAAAAGAGTTTATACAAATTATGAATTGGTGGATATTGAAAAAGGAGAATTTGATGTAGAAACTGCCAAATTCGTTGATTTGTCAGATGAAACCAAAGAAATTATTAGAGAAACAGATAAAGCTTCCCAAGACATTATTGATGAGATCATAAAACGAAAACAGAAGGAAGACCAGCTTCCTGATGAAGATGAAAACAAGGTCCACATTGAAATAACAAAATATACTGGGGATTGGGATACAACCAAGGAAATCCCTGCAATAGAAGCCCTTACAAGCAATGTGGGCTATAAGGTTGTTAAACGATATGTGAATGATGAATGGAAAGGAAGATTGACCAACTTTAAAGAAATCAAAGAAAACTACGAAGACATTTCCCTCATTGAAGAAAGTGAAGACATTGAATCTAAAATCGACAGGCCTTTGAATGAGGTTATCATTGAACAGTTGAAAGAGCAGTTGATGTTTGAATTTCCTGAAAATTTCGAAGAGGTTGATTTTTCATCTGAAGAAGAAAGAATCCTTTATGATGAATTGAATCAGCAAAACAACTTTGCCTACCTCAACAGTGAAGGTTACATTGAAATAAAGAATGATATCGACATATTGAGCAAGTATGTCGAAGATGAAGATGAAAATAGGATTTGTCTGGTTTCTTCAGATGCCGGTTTTGGTAAAACAATGCTTCTTGCAAATTTCGCCAATATGCTTGAAGCCAAATCTGAAAATGACCAAAATCAAAAAACCATCTACAAAAGATTCTGCGGAGCTTCTAATTTAAGCTCAAAGGCTTTCCTGTTGTGGGATACAATCATCAGGGAATCCGAAATTGATAAGGAAGTGGATTTTAAGGCACCATCAAACATCGATGAACTTAAAAAATCCATCAAGGATATTCTGGATAGGATATCAAAGAAAGGAAAATCTGTAATTATTATTGATGCAGTTAATCAGATGCCTGATGGTTTGGAAATGCTAAAATGGCTGCCTGCACCAGAAACATCAAATTTAAAGATAATAATTTCCTGCAAAGAGGATGATGAGGACGAATATTATGCAAAAAAACTCAAAAGCATAAAAAGCAGGGACGCTTTCTGTGGTTATTTTGAAGAAGGCCATGAAGATGATTTGGGCAGAGATTATAAGAACTACAGTTTCAAGCTAAAGGCTTTGGAAGATTGTGAAAATGAAAAGACCAAAATCATCAATTCTTATCTTAAAAATTACTTGAAAGAATTGGACAAGGAAGATATTAAAACCATATGTGGTTTTGAAGCATCCAAAAACCCACTTTTCCTAAAGGTATTGCTTTCCGAACTCAGAGTATTCGCTTCATTTGAGAAGCTAAAAGATGAGATTCAACAATTCACTAAAAATGACTTTGAAGAAAACCCGGATTCTGACAATAAGGGGTCTCCTAAAACTGCATTTAACCATGTTCTGGAAAGATTAGAAGCTGATGAAGAGTTCGCTGAAGGTGAACCATTAGTTCCTTTAATATTTTCACTTTTAGCTAATGCAAGAGTGGGTTTGTCCAGGGATGAAATGACTGCAATTATCAAAGCCCAAACAGGCTTGGATGAAGAGTATATTAAAGACACTATCAGTCTTAACTTAAGGCAAGTAAAACAATTCATGGCAAGAAAAGAAGGTAGGGATGACTTTTTCTATGAAAGCTTTAAATTGGCAGCTCAGGAAAGGTATTCCAGAAACAATATTCTTAGAAATGAGGAATTGAAGTCTTACTTCACAGATGATTCCGGCGAATTGATTAACGTAAATGCTTTACTTGCAGATTATTTCCTAAAAGAGGCATTGGGAAGTGATAATGATGATTATTATTTCCAAGGCAAGGATATCAGGTCATATAATGAGCTTCCATATCATATCAATGAGTCAAGAGACTTTGACAGGCTGAAAAAAGTCCTATCATCATATTCATTCATAAAAAATAAACTGGAACTCAGTGACATAAACAACTTGATTGTTGATTATCAGTTCAAGGACTTTGAAGACGGCAGCAAACATCCGTTCCTTGAAGGTGAGGATGACCATTCAATCGTTTTGATTGGAAGGGCATTGGAATTGTCAGCACCGATATTGGTTGACAGTAAAGAGGAATTAGCTACCCAATTATATGGAAGGATGATTGATTTGAGGGATGATGAGATTATAATGCCTATTATCGATGAAATCGAAAAAGAGGATTCTTCCAATATGCTTTTAAAACCAAAATCAAATTCCCTTTACTCTCCGAAAAGTTCCATTATAAAAAGGCCTAAAATAAATGGGACTGAATCAACTTCAGCCATTCAAGTCACTGATGATAAATTGCTTATTTTGGCAAATGCTGACGGTACACTTAATGTATTTGATTTGGAAAACAATGATTTTGAGGATTCAAATTTGAATTCAAAAATCATTAAGATAATTCCTTCCGATGACAATAGGTACATGCTAATCGCATCAGATGACGGCCAAATAAACAAATGGGACATCAATAACAGGTCGATATTCAAGGATGACGATGATAAGTATCCCAAAATCGATGAGGAAATCACAGACATCTACCTATCAAAGACCTACAAGAAGATTTATGCGTCTTCACATTCAGGTGTGTTTTCAATTGACCTGGACACTAAGGAACTGAGAAAGGAAGACATCGAAGATAAAAACTACAACCAAATCTTGGTTCCAAGAAGAAACGAAGCCATTCTTGTCTGTGATGAGAGGGAAGTTGATGGATGGGACGTATATGAAATGAGAAAGGCATACAACAAGCAGCATCAGCAAAACGATGATGATGAGTCTGGTACAAAATTGGATTCATCAGAGGAAATAAGATTCATGGGACTGAACAAGAGATTTTTGGCACTGATTTCGGAGAATGGTCAGATGAAATTCTGGAACACTCTCAAAAACTCCGGCGGTGGAGAAAGCATTGCCGAAGCGCAGGTTTGCAGCCCGAACGACAAGTTCACACAGGCAATCACATTGGAAGATGAAAATGAGATTGTAACCATCTCCGATATGGGTGTGATGAGAGTGTGGGACATTCCTCAGCCTAGAAGTCCTCAATTCGATGCTGTAATCGATATTCAAACAGGTATCAAATCACCTACTGCCATTGATTATCACACTGACGGAACTGATAGGTGGATCATTGTCGGAAATGAAAACAATGATATAAGTGTCATAGATTTGAATAAAAAGGTTGAAAAAAGCGATGCCATAAGGCATGCTGAGTCTGTATTGTCTGTTAAAATCGATGGCAGCCATATGATTACCGCATCAGACAACGGTGAAATCTTCACTTGGGATTTGGATGCTGAAGAATTTAAAAATAAGTTTACAAACGATTTCAGATGCAATTCCATTTCCTATAATCGTGAAGGTTCCAAATTGGTCTTGGCCGGTGTTAAGGCCGAAAAAGACGGCAGAAAGACTTACAAGATAGCCTCCTGCACTGTCAGTGATGACATGTGGGAAAATAGTGGTAATGAATCAATCGAATTGGAGAGTGAGGAAACCACCAATTCCAAAGAAATCATTGACATTGCTCAAAACAGTTCAGGAATCGTATTCATCGAGGAAGATAAGTTATCCATTGGCGGTAGCGAAACCAATTTCGATAAGGCTGCAACAACATTGGCCACCAAATTCGACTCCGACGATGCATATGTCGGATTTGAGGATGGAAGCATTGTAAGATATCCGAGCGGAGATGCTTTCTGTGAAATTGATTCTCCAGTCACCAAGATTAAAGTCTCTGGTGATAAGGTAATTGCAGGTTATGAGAATGGGTCTGTTGAAATTCTGGATTTGGATTTGAGCAGTCATGAAACTTTGGATGCCCATGAAAAAGCAGTAACTAATTTTTACGTTGATGAATCTCAATTAATCAGTTTAGGTAAAGACAATACCATAAAATTCTGGGATATTGGCAGTAAAGAATGTAGATATATCTATTACTTGGACATTTTCGCCACTTCAATCAGCCTTAAGGATGGCAAATTGGTTGTAGGAGACGCTTTGGGTAATGTGAGATTCTTTGGTTTCGAATAATGGACCGGAATTTTCAAAAGGTCCTGTTTTGTAATATAAAATAAATTAATGTAAAATATTTGGGATGTCCTTGAAGATACTCAAGCCTAAAAGTTTCACATAATATGAAATCATGCCCATCCACAGGAATCGAATCCTAAAATAACATTCATATCGGCTGTTGAATTGGATAAATACATTATCGAATACTTCACTATCGAAATTATAGTGAACAATACTTTCGGGATTATTATTTTCTAAATTGCAATTAGTCAATACACTGGGGATATAGAATTTGTGAGCGGGGAAGTCATGGAAAATGATTCCGGTGAAAAACTAGGGGGCCGTTACCATTTATGATTTTGCGATGGCATAATTTAAGTCATGTGAAATCCATCATGCTGCTTTTGTTTTTGTCCATCTAATTTATCTTTTGTCTTTTTTCAGATGATTCTGTTCAATAATATCTTTTCAAAAAATTTTTTAAAGAAAAAATCTAAAACATTACACAAAAAGAGTTTCATGTGTGATTATGGACAGGAAGGATATTTTTTATAAGGACATGGAAGACTGCAGAATTTCCTTTTCACATATTGCGGACAATGTCACCAATCCTGCATTGAGGGAAATTGATGAACTGTATGGAGCGGCTGATACTTTAAGCATTCAAAATGCTCAAAAGCACAGAAAAATCCTTTTGGAATTGGCAATTGTCGGAACATTGCTTACTATTGCGTTTCTTCTTTATAGTGCGGCTGCATTATACGGCCTCATTCTTGCCTGTGTGGTGTTCATTGTCTTTTTGTACATCATCCATAAGATGGCAAACCGCATGGATTGCCATAGAAAATATCTGGAATATAGGGTTCTTGCAGAAACGCTTCGTGTTCAGTTTTTCCTTTCTGTTTCAGGCATAGATAAGTATGTGGCCGATATTTTGCCATGGTTTATCAGGATGGACATTCCCTGGATTGAAGAAATGCTTTCTGCACTTCCAAAGGTGAAGACCGGTGAGAGAAAATCGGTATTGGACTGCTGGATTCGGGACCAAAAGGCTTATCATGAAAATGCATTGATAAGATCCGAAGCCAAAAAGCATAGGGATGACCGCATTACAAGGATAGTGATTATCGTAACCCTTTTTAGTTATGTTTTTGCAGTTCTGTTCGAACTTTTTGTTTATAGTTCCTCGTCTGTTGATTTCAATGCTGGAGTGGTTCGCATGATTTTGAAGATAGTGCTGGGAACTATGTCTGCAGTTTCATTGTTTACCGGAAGCTACTACGGAAAGATGTCATTGTCAAACCGCATAGGCGACCACAGGAGGATGGTGGCCTTGTATGAAAAGGTCGAATGTGATATTTTGCAAAATGGGGAAAGCGAGGAACTTCTGATCTTTCTGGCACGTGAATTTCTGATTGAAAACAGCACGTGGTATGCTTATCAAAACAAAAACAAGCCCGACTTCATGATTTAGCATGATGCGTGTGAAAACCCCAGGTTCAAATCTTATCTAAAGTTTTAACTTTGCTTGTTTTAAATACTTGAATTGACAAAAAGACCATTGACGGTGTAACGGAATTGGATGTAATCATGTCTTCAAAAGATGTTTATATGGGATGTCTAAAGCAAAAACGTTCAAATATTGATGAAAGCGAATATTTAAAAGAATCTGGAGAGTTAAACACTACCACTTCGGGCATCTATGGTTCGGATGTATTGAATGTCATGAAAGATTGGACAAATCTGACATGCTGGAGGTGATTATATGGCAGGGGAGCTGTTCGTATCGATATACTGGTTTATAGCATGCTCATTCCTGTTTGTTTTGGGTGTGATTGTTTTTCTGGCATTTTTAAGTTTCCTTAAGGAAAAACTGATAAATGCTTTTGGCAGTGAACTTGGCCATACTGATGAAAGGGTCAGAAGGGCCTATGTCATGAAGTTGGATGATGAGGATATGCTTAAAAATGTCGCTTTGAATGATTCAAGTGAGGATGTTGCCGTTTGGGCGGTTGAAAGAATTAGAAGCAGATCTGCTTTGGAGGAAATTTCACGAAGCGACAGGGGAATCGTATCCGAAGTCGCAAAAAGGAAAGCGGATAACCTATAGTGAATTGATTTTTTTACGAACCCTTCTCAAATCGTCATTCTGTTTTTCCAACTCCTCCTTATATTTGTCCTCCAGGTATCCGTCCACATATGGGTCATAGTCATATTGCCTTGCAACGGCTCTTGAGTTGATTTCCGAGAATGCCTTTTTGTAATACTTGTAGGCAAGGTCATTCTGTCCGTGTTTGAGGAAGTAGTCCCCTTTTTCTTCATTTGTCTTAGGTTCGCCGGTGTCCGAATAGATGTTCAATTCCTTGTAATAGTCGAGCTCTTCGAACCTGTTGGATTTAGCAAGGCAGCTCAGCGCTCTTTTGTAGTTATCCAATATTAGGTCATAATGCCCTGATTTGAATTTTGATTTGTTTTTCTTATATGAGTTTGAAATTACATTGTCGATTGCAGTCAGGTAGTAGTCTGAAGCTTCTCCGTATTTTTCAAGTCCGCATAGCTGGTCTGCCTTTTTCCAGTAAATATAATAGAATCTGTCCCTGTCATGATTTCTTTTTGATGCAAATTCGAGAACCTTGTCAATGTCATCCTCGCTTAGCCAGAATTTCCTTATTTTCCTGTTTTCCAAGTATTTTTTAAGATTTATATTATATCTTTTCAATAACAATAGTCTAAATCTTAACCCTTTTTCCAATGCCATCTTAAACACTAGTGTATTATTTGTCCATGTTCCCTATTAAATGGTATAAATAGAATTCTTTCATTAACTTAAATAAGCATATTGACATAAAATTAATTATGGGAAATGAATCCGAGTTGTTCTATAATAATGATTTAAAGGATTTTGAAAACTCAAACACTACAGCTCCCAGCATTTATGATTTGGGGAAGCATAAGATTTTAATTGTTTTAAAGGATGGAACTAACCTGAACAGTTGGGATGATGTGGAATATCTGAGGGATATTTTATATATAAGTGAAGATTTATCTGGTGTTGGCGATTTATACAAGTATTATTATGAAAAGGCCAACCAAAATTATTCTAATTTTTTCCATATAAATCCTTTCAGAAAGCTAAAGGCAATTGTCGCTCAAAATGTTGGACCAGAAATCACTTCCCTCGACTACATGTTCTATAGGCTGGACAATATAACGACCATTTCCGGTTTGAATAGCTGGAATACAAGCAATGTGGCTGATATGAAGTTTATGTTTGCAGAATGCAAAAATCTGGAATTTGTTTCAGGCATCGAATCGTTTGACATTGGAAATGTGATAGATATGAATTCGATGTTTTACGGATGCGGGAAGATGTCAAATTTCAATCCATTGAAATCATGGGACGTTAAAGATGTCATGGACATGGATTATATGTTCGCATTGTGTTCAAGTTTCAATGATTTGACCCCAATCCTTGATTGGGATATAAATGACGATTGCATATTTGAGAACATGTTCAAGTATTGCAGCGTTGAAAATAGGATGACTTTTTATAGCAACTGGCAAGACAAGCTCTTAAGCTCGCTTTCAACAGTCTTTTATGATTTGTCGAAGGTGGTCGGCTGTGTTCGCTGCGGCAAGTTTGACATGACATGTGAAGACGGGCATCTGGTTTGCAATAGCTGCGGTGAAATCCTAAATTATTTCCCTGCAAATTGTCCGGAATGCGGAAGCGACAATCTGTGCTTTGACTTTGAGCAGATGGAATACTATTGCAAAAATTGCGGATTGATCATCGATTTTATGGCAGAACAGGTTCCGCATTTTGAAGGAGCATATTTCAATATGGTATTGGATGAGGATGTTGGCCTGAAAGCCAAATTGGATGCTCTGGACTGCATAAAAAATGATGAATTGCTATATTCATTTGCTTTTAGGAATGATTCAATACCTGTCATGAAAAGGGCATGTGAAAATATAACCGGTCAGGATTATCTGGTAAAGATTGCTCTTAATCATCCGAGCAGTTACATACGCTGCATTGCCTGTGAAAAAATCCAGGATGAAGGCGTTTTAACCGAAATGGTTTGTGATGACTCTGATGAGGAAGTTTCCGTCGAAGCCATAAGACACATTAGGGATGATGATTTCTTATGCGAGTTGGCTTTAAATTCTGATAATGAAAAAATCAGGAATCAGGCGATAAAAGGAATAAGAAATTATGAAATTCTTTTAAAAGCTTTGCATGGCTCAAATTCGGCTTGTGAAGAGAGTTTGGTGGCCAATATTGAAAATGAATATTATTTGAAAAGATTGCTTGGGGAGGATATAAGTTCATCTTCTAAAGAGATTGCTCTTAAAAAATTAAAAAATTAATTAAAATATCTTTAATAAAAAATTGGAGAAATATGGGTGTAAATGTTATCAGATGGTGGAAGTAAAAGCTCTTTCTTTTAGGAATGTGTTGCTCGAAATTCTAAAAGAAAGCGTTATCCAGAATCTTTTTTGTGAACATACCTAGGAAGGCCATTAAAGTCTTAACTTTATCTCTTTTAAATACTCATTTTGTTAGCATATACAGTTTTCTATTTTTGTAACTAAAAGTAATTAAAAATTAATTCTTTTAATCTTTGATTTTTTGTAGTTATGGTATGTTATTTTATAGAATTCAGAAATTGTTTTCTTAATATCTAAAATAAATATTATTTAA
>NZ_JAZRHE010000001.1:0-6101 GCF_045644645.1 Methanobrevibacter sp. | reverse complement strand
AGTTGGGCTAATGTTAAAAAGATAGATTATATGTTTCAAACAATCTGGGTGTGGGAATAGTTAAATTTTTTTTAGTTTTAATGAAACATAATGTAATATAATTGTTTATGAGTTTGAATATTATTCCACATAACATTCGACTTAAACTTCAGTTTAAAACTAAATTTCCCATTAGCTTTTTTAATAGTAATCATGAAATTTTTGTGCGTTTTAAGTAAATGTAATCTATTTTTTACATATTATATATATATATCCTTTGATAAATACTTAATTACTTTTAATTGACTGGAAGCGGGATTCACGCTTTTTTTAAAATAGGAGGTTAATGATGAAAAGTAAACTAATGATGTCTCTTGTTGTTTTGTTGGTTGCAGTTTCTGTTCTTGCAGTAAGTGCGCAGGATACAACAACAGTTGATGATGTCATTTCTGAAAGCGTTTCTGATGATAATGCTCTTTCAATAGGTGACAGTGATAATGCAATATATCGGGAAGGAGACGGATCCGGAAATGTCAAGGAGGTATGGATAGATAATACTGTGGATGCAAGTAGGATAGATCTTGAAATTGCTATAATGTACTATGATGCTTCAGATCCTGATGCTCCAGTGACCCTTGCGACCTTTACTAACAGTACATCCGCCCAATACTCAACCATTGACTCAAGCGACATTTGCAATAAAACATTAAACTATAGATTGGCCTATATAAAAAATGGCGAGGGGCTAAAAAACATTAGAGTCGTAAGCATAGAAAAGCACGAGAGTATAGGTGAAGTCTACGATCACAGGACCTATAGGACTGTAGAAGCAGGTGATGCTCAGCTTATAGGGGATGAGGATTATCTGAAGTATCTGAATGGAGATTATGATTTAGGTAGTACAATAACACATATTGCTGAAGGGGAATATGCAAAAGTCTTGCATACCTTCCTTGATGTGACTGCGGAATACAATTATAATGAAACTGAAGATGCTCCTGAGCCTGCTGGCAACAACACTCAAAACAACACTGGTGTAAATGCTACAGATAACGCTCAAAGTAATGCTGGTGTAAATGCTACAGATAACGCTCAAAATAATACTGGTGTAAATGCTACAGATAATGCTAATAATGCGGTAAATGCTAGTGATAAAAATGTTACTAACAATACAAACACCATACCAAAAGATGTGGCAAAAGCTACTGGTATTCCATTTGCAGTATTGATTGTGGCATTATTGAGTGTTGGAGTTTCTATAATACGTAGAAGATAATTTATGAGTTTTCAAAACTCATACTTTTTTTTATTTTTAAGGTTATTCTGGTTTGAAACGCATGTTTCGCTGACAATCAGACAGGATTTCTGTAGATTTTTAATGCAATATTTTGTTTCAATGATGAAATGGATTAAGTGTATGTATTCTCGGATATTACTGTTTTTTATTTAACTAAATTCCTATTTTTTGAAAAATATTATAATATATTTAATTCGAAGATGAAATTTTTGCTGACCTAACTAATGGAAAATGAGTAAGTATACGATTTTTATATGCCTTCCTTTTCGTAAATAAAATATTAAAAATATATAAAATTATATATTGTGTTTGAAAAGAATCTTTTCAATAGAAATGGGTGCAGAAATTCTAAAAACTACCATATTTGTGAATATTTTTTGACACATGTTTCAAATACCATTAAAGCCTTAACTTTATCTCTTTTAAATATTAACATTAACAAAGTAATAACTGAAGAATTAATATGGGTAGCGAATACCTAGAATAGTTTGAAAAATTAAACAGGACAACAGTATATGACTAATATCTGGATTGAAGGTTTAAAAAACAAATATCGCTTCGGCGATGGGAATATTATAGCTATTGAAGACCTTTTCGATTTGCATAAGGAATTTCTGAGGGAAATCTATGAATCCCTTAAAAAAGATTTAGGAGAACTTGAGGATGACTCTTCAATTGACAATAATGATGATTCCGATATTCATGAACTGGAAGTTAAGATTGAAATTGTAAAAGCGGTTTTGGATATGAAAAAAGACGAAGAATTAACAGTGGATGAGGAATATAATTGGAGATTGAGAAAATATCCTGACGGTAAGAGGATGTATATTCCGTTAGAATAGTTTTGGTCGTGTTATCTTGCAGGGCAATTTTAAATATTTGGATAATCTGATTCACAGTGAATCAAAAGAGATTTTTTTGGGCTGCGATATTGGTATGGAGTCTAGTGAAGCTTCAGATTATCTTCATGGAATCCTGATAGATGTGGATGATATTGTAATCGATGGTTCGGGCCATACTATTGACGCCAATTATTTGGGAAGAATTTTTTCAATCAGTGCCAAAAATGTTCAAATCAAAAATCTTAAGTTTACCAGAGGATATTCCGCATCCAGATCCGATGAAGAAAAGCAGGATGGCACATTCGGTAACCCCGCCCATCCCCAAGGCTACGGTGGAGCAATATATAATCGAGGAAAAGTGAAATTAATCAATTGTGAGTTTTTGGATAATTATTCATGGTCTTTTGGCGGTGCAATAGTTAATATGGCCGACTTGAAGATAATGGGCTGCTGCTTTAAAAATAACAGCGGATACAATGGCGGCGCAATATTCAACAGATCAGATTTGGAGATTCAAAGCACTGATTTTACACGAAATGGAGGGCCTATTTTCACTAATTCATTTGGAAAACTGGCCTTGCATAGGAAAACCACCAAATTCGGCGGAGCGATACTCAATGAAGATAGATTGAAAATGGATGATTGCACTTTCACTCACAATTATGCAAGGGATGGCGGAGCCATTAACAATTTCTTTGGCAAGATTAATGCATCTGAAGTCATATTTTCAAACAATGCCTCTAGATACACTGGTGCAGTAAATAATTTCGGCGGTGATGTTTTGATTTCAGATTCCAGTTTTTCAGATAATGTTTCAAACAAAAAATGGGATGCTTATTTTGATATTTTTAAATTAGATGCAAAGGACTTGGATTCATATGAAATGCAGTCAAACAAGAATTCAGGAGCCATATTCAACAATAATGTTTTTAATCTGCAGAATTGCAGATTCGTAAATAATGTAGGTTTTGCAAACTCCATTTATAATCTTGGCGGTGCTTTTTTAATCATTAATGAAATGTTTTTCAGCGGTGATTTTGAAAATGAAATAAAAGGGTATGGTGAACTTAAATGTTATTGTTGTGATTTTAATGTTATATAAACGGATATCTTCCGATTCCGTAGGGGCATGCAATTACCGTGGTTCCCAGGCTCCAGGCAAATGTTGTCAAAATGACATTGGCTATTGTCAGTTTGACCAGCGAACGCTCCAGCTTGAGCTTTCTGTGGACATGTATTATGTAAATTTGTGTTAGGATAACCGCTATCAGCAGTTCATAGGTAAAGATTTCATCATTCAATATGCCGTAAAGGTTATAGAGGATATATGTCTTTGCCATGCTTAAGCAGCATATTATGTATTGTGATGTTCCATATATTATCAAGCTGGTCAGTCTGCCCATGTATATCGGTTGGACTTGAGGCGATATAAGTTGCATAAAGGTTTTTATTTAATCAACTTAAATATATTATTGGATATATTATGAGTAGGGAGGTGAATCATGACTTATAAAAAGGCTTTTGAGGATAAAGTGGTACATTTCAAGGTTCTCAATGAAAAAACCTGGGATGTCGTTGAGTTTTCCCACCTTGCCAACAAGATTTATGTGACCGCCGATGAAAGGCTGATGGGTGATTCAATCTTTGAGAAGGTAGTCCTCGACAACATAAGCTGGACCATCATAAAGGACGAATCCACCTCCAAGATCAGATTCACAACCAGCTTTGACGATCGCTATTTCATCAGGCTGTATTTTGAAGCTTCACGGGAGCGCATAAGGAAATTTGCATTGGAGCACATCGAAAATGAGTTCACTTTAGGCTATATAGCCAAATATGATGAAAATGAGGAGTACAGATGGTATGCCTATGACAAGGTTTCGGATGAGCATATCCTGGCCGACATAGCCCTCAATGCTAAAGACTGGAAAATGCGTTTGGATGCAGGCCAGAACTGCATCACCGATCTGTTCGTCTTGTATGACATGTATCTTGACGACCCCTGCCCTGAGATTTCCTCCACAATAAGGGCTTTGATTACTGAAATCAAAAAGGAACGTTATGATTTGGATATTTGGGATTGAATGCGGGAACATTTTTTTGAAGGAACATTCAATTTCAAGCTTTTTTTTTGATGAGGTGCATTCAAGGATAGCTGATTTTCATATCTTTCCGGCTCAAAAAAGTTGGTGAAGGTACATTTTTTGGTTTTAAGGAAAAATTGAATGGCTAATTTAATGTGCGATTCCCTATGCATAAAAGTCGATAACATAACTGAAAAATAATGATTCGTGAAATTTAATGTACCTTCAATCTGTACTCTAATAAAAATAGCAAGGCTAAATTAAGTAATGCTATTAGATTTTATTTAATTAAATCTTTGAAGCAATGCCTTATGAATAAATTTAATTAATTAGTAATTATATAGGTAAAATTATAATTGTGGGTGTTTGCAATGGGTTTCTTCGATAAGGTTAAAAAGGCATTTGGGTCTAAAAAGGAAGATGTAGAATATCAAAATAGTGTGAATGATGAGATAATTGATAAACCTGAATCTGTTGAACGTATGGAAAATGATGATACCTTAAATGAAAATAAAGATATTCAATCTGAAGATTTAGAAGAAACATTTGTAAATGATATAATTGATAAACCAACACACAATGATAAAATTAGAAGCTTTAAATATTTAGATGATTTAATCCATTGCGGGACTAAAAAGATTGTTTTAGACTCGGATATTGTTTTAGATTCTGAAGATAAATCAGAGGAAATTAAACTAGATGTAGACGATTTAGTTATTGACGGAAATGGACACACAATAGATGCACAGGGATTAACACGAATATTTTACTGCACTGGAAAAAAGGTTGTTATTAAAAATATTATTTTAAAAAATGCGTTTGCTGAATCTTGTGGAGCAATATACAATATGGGTGATTTAACAATAATCGACTCCATACTAATAGGAAACGCCGCACAAAGGGATGGTGGGGCAATATATAATGCAGGTGAGTTAACAGTAAGCGACTCCACACTAACAGGAAACACTGCAAATCATGATGGTGGGGCAATATACAACAGTAGGGGCAATTTAACAATAATTGACTCCATACTAACAGGAAACACTGCAAATCATCATGGTGGAGCAATACACAACTATAAGGAAGAGTTAACAATAGCAGAATCCACATTCACAGGAAACACCGCAGAATATGGTGGGGCAATATACAAAGATGGGGGTGAGTTAACAGTAAGCGAATCCACATTCGCAGGAAACACTGCAGAATATGGTGGGGCAATACGTAACGGTGGGGGTGAGTTAACAGTAAGCGAATCCACATTCGTAGGAAACGCCGCACAAAGGGATGGTGGGTCAATATACAACGTTGATGGTGAGATAACAATCACCAGTTCCACATTCGCAGAAAATACAGCAAAACATTATGGTGGAGCAATATATAGCCTTAGGTGTGATTTAACAATCACCAGTTCCACATTCACCGAAAACACCGCACAAAGATGGGAGGGATTACAAGGATCTGGCGGAGCAATATATAACTTTAAGGCTGAGCTAACTGTAAGTGACTCCACATTCATGGGAAACACCGCACAAGGATTTGGTGGAGCAATAAACCACTTTAAGGGTGAGTTAACAATCACCAGTTCCACACTCACAGAAAATACCTCACAGGAAAATGGTGGAGCAATATATAATGGAATAGGTAATTTCAAGATTTTCAATTGTGAATTTTCAAATAATAAATCTCCAAATAATATTATTTTAAATAATGATTTTTTACAAATTCATAACGCCATTTTTAAGGATAATCAATCAAAATTTATTGTATTGAATGATGGTGATGAGGCTAATTTAGGTATTTTTCATGGAGAATTTAGCGAAAATAATGTTGAAGAATCAGTATTATGTAATACTGGAAAATTCTGTAGTGTAGAAAAAACTGTATTTCAAAATAATATTT